>DROB01000001.1 GCA_011321985.1 Gammaproteobacteria bacterium
AAAAACAGAAATTACTTACCGGTGCCGAGCGGTGGAAAACCATGTCTGCCGATGAAAAATCGGTGATGAAAAAACGGTTCAACCGATGGAAATCATTATCATCTGAAGACAGGGCTGTATTACGCCTGCGTATGAAACATTTTCAGTCGTTGCCGCCCGAAGAGAAGAAAAGGTTGCGTAACAAACAAACGTGGTTCAAGAACCTGCCTGAGAGTAAACAGAAAAAACTAAAACATCGATGGCAGAACCTGTCTCCTCAGAAAAAACATGAACTCAGGCAACGCATACGAAAATCAGCAACTCATGACCGCAGGCAATTCAAGCAGACGATAACAAACAGGCAATCACATTAAATAACTGACATGTCTTGCTATACTGTAACCATGGCAATAAAAAATCTGCATCTATTTATCAGGACGATAACCCTGGCCACTCTCTGCATCTGTGTGAGTCCATCTACTTTTGCTGGACCAGAATCTAAACGCATCGAAGTCTATTCCCTGAGTCAAAATTACTGGGATACACGATATGGTGATACGCTGGGTGAAATAGCTCATCACCTCCTGCCTAACAACCCGGCAAAACGTGCAACGCTGGAGCAAGATATCCTGCACCTGAATCCCCATGCTTTTATCAACGGCGACCCTGAACAATTGCTTGCCGAGAAACGTCTATGGCTGCCAGGTTATATGCAGCACGCAGATTCGAAAGTCGATTCACGCACGACGACAGTCGAACACTTCTCGTGGGGGAACATAAAACGCCAACGTGATTAACATCTTCCGATCTTTACAATAAACCACGCTCAGCGAACGACACCACTTCATCACCGATCACGAAATGATCCAGCACGCGGATATCGATCAACGCCAGTGCCTGCTTTAACCGCTGGGTGATCTGCTCATCAGCATGGCTGGGCTCTGCCACCCCGGATGGGTGATTATGGGCAAAGATAACCGCTGCAGCATTTTCCTTAATCGCCCGGCGAACGACTTCGCGAGGATAAACACTGGCACCATCGATAGTCCCAAAAAACATTTTTTCAAAAGAGATCACCCTGTTACGATTATCAAGAAACAGGCAGGCAAAAACTTCATGAGGATAACTACCGAGCTGTGTGACCAGAAACTGCCTGGTCTGCGCCGGACTACACAGTGCGTCACCACGAGATATCTGCTCGAACAGGTGACGATTCGCCATTTCCAGCACTGCCTGTAACTGTGCATATTTAGCCTTACCGAGACCATGATGCTGACAAAAGTCAGTCTGGCTGGAGCGTAAGAGTGGTTTAAGACCGCCGAAGCTATCCAGTAACTGTCTCGCCAGATCAACCGCGGTAAGCCCCTTACACCCTGTTCTTAGGAATATTGCCAGCAACTCGGCATCGGACAGTGCTTCTGCACCTTTGTTGAGTAGTTTTTCACGAGGTCGTTCCGCCTCAGGCCATTGAGATATCGCCATATTCTTCCCTGTTGTCATTCACGCAGACCTGACGCTGATTAATCCATTAACGACCCGATGATACCCGCATCCACCACACAGCGCAAACAACATGAGCCACTGACTTAATATGTTAGACTCATCCTCATGAAAACCTTGAATATCATCCCGTTAGTGTTATCTATCGCCTGCATCTCCTGTGGTGAAGAGAACCGTGAATCTTCCCCTGAAACCTTCTCTGCTCTTGAAGGCAAATGGAAAAGTCAATGTTTCCCGGGAGTTGTCAATTTTAATGCGACGGATAGCAGCGCTCCTCAATCATTTCGGGTCCAGCATATATTCAAATCTGAAACATATGATGTCACTATCGCTAACTATAGCGACAACGCCTGCTCATCATCAGGCATAGAAGTCAATGCAGAGGACTGGACTGTCGTTAGCTCTTTTCCACTACCGACAGGTTTTACCATCAATAATGAATTCATCACCGACGAAGGTGACTCAGCCACAGAGATAGACTTCCTGTTTAACGATGGCAGCATTAAAAAAGATATCTATCTGCAACGAGACAACACCCTGTATTTCGGACTTCCTGCCCCGGAATGTTTGATCCCTCCGACAAACGAAGCATACCTGCTCTGTAACGACATCAGACCCGGCTCGATCAACTTCGGAATAGGTTATGCGCAGAGTGGAGAACCCACTGTCATAGTCCCTGATATATTTCCCTCGACAGGAGAGCCCCCGGTCGGCACAAATGCTAACTTCGACTTTACATCTATTTCGATCAGCACCCCCGTATTATCTGATCCCTAAATTATCAATACGATAGAATGAACACGCGTGAACAACTTCAAAAATAAAAATATCATCGTGGCGATAACCGGCGGCATAGCCGCCTATAAAAGCGCCGATCTAATACGCCGTCTCATCGAAGCAGGTGCAAATGTCCGTGTGGTCATGACCCAGGCAGCGACCGAATTTGTTACGCCCCTGACATTTCAGGCATTGTCAGGACACCCCGTTTTCGTCGGAAAACAGAGTGACGAGCGATATTCTGAAAGTAACCCCGGCGATACCGCCAGCATGAAACACATCGACCTTGCACGCTGGGCTGATGCAATCATCATCGCTCCGGCAAGTGCCAACACGATTGCCAAACTCGCACATGGCAGGGCAGACAATCTACTCACCACTCTATGTCTGGCCAGCGAGGCCATCAAATGCTTTGCCCCGGCGATGAACAGGGTCATGTGGGATGACCCTGGCACCCAGGAAAACTGTACGATATTAAGAGACAGGCACTGGTCTCAATTCGGTCCCGACAGTGGCATGCAAGCATGCGGCGAAGTTGGCGAAGGCCGCATGCTTGAAGTAAAAGATATACTGTACTCACTCGGACGCTGTTTTAGATCAGGTGAATTACAGGGTTTGAACCTCATCATCTCTGCCGGCCCAACCTACGAAGCGATCGACCCTGTGCGGTTTCTTGGCAACCGAAGTTCAGGGCGAATGGGTTATGCGATAGCGGAGGCCGCTAGAGAAGCAGGAGCAAACGTCACACTGATCAGTGGCCCAAGTCATCTGTCGGCACCAGAATCAATCGACTTCATCGCTATCGAATCAGCCAGAGAAATGCAACAGGCCGTCCTGTCAAATCTGGATAACTGTCATATCTATATCTCGGCTGCAGCCGTATCCGACTACCGTATCGAAGATATCGCTACACAGAAAATCAAAAAAACCGGGGATCAACTGACACTGAAACTGACCAGAAATGAGGATATTATCTCCCTCGTAGCCAACCATAAAACCCGACCTTATGTCGTTGGCTTTGCCGCTGAAACAGAAAATGTAATCGACAATGCCAGGGATAAACTGGTACGCAAAAATCTGGACATGATTATTGCTAACGATGTCAGCACGTCATCCACAGAAAAACCCGACATCGGCTTCAATAGTGAATACAATGCGCTACACGTTTTTTATGCAAAGGACGGTCAGATCTGCGGTGAACAATCATTTGATCTTGCTCGAAAGTCCCGGTTGGCAAAACAACTGATATCTCTCATCGCCAGACAGTTTAAAAATAACAGATCCGAGAATGAAAAAGATACAGCTTAAGATACTCGACCCTCGCCTCGGCAAGGACATCGCATTACCCGAATACGCCACCGATGGATCAGCAGGGATGGATCTACGTGCGGCTCTCGAAGAAACCACTCTTGTCGCTCCGGGCGAAACCCTTCTCGTACCGACGGGTATCGCCATCTTTATCGAAGACCCCGGCATGGCGGCCGTCGTCCTGCCACGCTCTGGCCTCGGTCATAAACATGGTATCGTCCTCGGCAACCTCGTCGGCCTGATCGATTCAGATTATCAGGGGCAGTTATTTGTTTCCTGCTGGAACCGGGGCGATAAAAGCTTCAGCATCGAAGTCGGAGACCGTCTCGCACAGCTGGTCTTCGTCCCGGTGATACAGACAGAGTTTGAAGTGGTCGATGATTTTGAGGACACTCGACGCGGTGCGGGTGGTTTTGGCCACTCAGGAAAAAACTGACCGCTTAAGGGCACCTCTATTAATTGATTATGCCCGAATTTACCTAACAGATTAAACGCCCAGCTATACTCACACAAAGAATAACGACGTACCAGAAACATGATGGCAATTTCAGAAGATATTTTTCGCGCATACGATATCCGTGGCGTGGTCGAAAACGCATTAACACCGGAGGCAGTCAAAAAGATCGGCCAGGCATTTGCCACCGAGGCTCTGTCGCAAGATCAGAAGATCGTCATCATCGGCCGCGACGGGCGACTATCCAGCCCCGAGCTTGCCCGGTGTCTGAGTGAAGGCCTGCGTACTGGTGGCTGCGATGTTATCGATATCGGCATGGTACCTACACCGGTCCTCTATTATGCGACTCATAAATTAGAAACCGGTACTGGCATCATGGTTACCGGCAGCCATAACCCTCCGCAATACAATGGTCTGAAAATGCTTATCGACGGGAACACGCTGTACGGTGATGGCATCAAAGCCCTTTACCATAAGATCATCGAAGACCGTATCAATCATGGTGAAGGTACACATTCTGAAATCGATGTCATACCCGATTACCTCGATACGATCACAGGCGATATCCAGCTCGATAAACCTTTAGACATCGCTGTCGATTGTGGCAATGGTGTAGCAGGTGTACTGGCTACTGAGCTATTCACACGTCTGGGCTGCAAGGTCACCGAATTATATTGTGAGGTTGATGGCAATTTCCCAAACCACCATCCCGATCCATCAAAACCGGAAAATCTGATCGATCTACAGAATGTCATGCGTGAGAAGGTACTGGATATCGGCCTGGCATTCGATGGTGATGGTGACCGCGTCGGTATCCTCGATGACAGACAGAACATCTTATGGGCTGATCGTCAGATGATGTTATACGCCGAAGATGTTTTAAAACGTAAACCCGGTGCACTGATCATCTACGACATCAAATCAACATCCAACCTGCACGCCTATATTAAAAACCTGGGTGGAGAGCCTCTGATGTGGAAAACCGGTCACTCTTTCATCAAGGCCAAGATGAAAGAGAGTGGAGCTGAACTTGCCGGTGAGATGAGCGGGCATATCTTCTTCAAAGAGCGTTGGTTCGGCTTTGATGATGGCCTGTACAGTGCTGCGCGGATGCTGGAGATTATCAGTCAGAGAGAATGCAGCAGTTCCGAGATATTCGCTGAACTACCGGATAGCTTCAATACCCCCGAGCTACAGATCAACTTTGATGAAGGAGAACACTACAGGTTCATGGACAGATTTATTGAAAAAGCGCAATTTGGTGAGGCCGATACCATCACCATCGATGGCATCCGCGTCAACTACACTGACGGCTGGGGCCTTATCCGTCCATCTAATACCACGCCTTGCCTGGTATTACGTTTCGAGGCAAATGATGAAAAGGCTTTGACCAAAATCCAGGACACATTCCGCGAACAATTACTGGCTGTTGACAGTAGTTTGAGTTTGCCTTTTTAAGTAACATACAGGCACAATAGCACGACTACATTTCCGGGGAAAAATCGTGGACAAAAAATCCGCTATCAATATCGCTAACGTTTTATCAGAGGCACTGCCTTATCTGCAACGTTTAAACAAAAAGACCATCGTCATCAAATTCGGTGGCAATGCGATGATTGATGACGCACTGAAAAACAGCTTTGCCCGTGATATCGTTTTATTGAAACAGGTAGGAGTAAATCCGGTTGTCGTCCACGGTGGCGGCCCACAGATAGGAACACTACTGGAAAGGATAGGTAAAGAATCAACGTTTATCGATGGTATGCGTGTTACCGACAGCGAGACCATGGACGTAGTCGAGATGGTACTCGGTGGCCTGATCAACAAAAGTATCGTCAATCTGATCAACCATAATGGTGGGCAGGCCGTGGGGCTGACCGGCAAGGATGGCACCATGATCCGGGCAAAAAAGATGGAACTCAGGCGTGAAGCACCCGAGTTACAGGCACCGGAGATAATCGACCTGGGCCACGTAGGTGAAGTTACCAGTATTGATCCTTCGATCGTCAATGCACTGGATAAAGGCAATTTTATCCCTGTTATCGCGCCCATCGGTGTTGGCAAAGATGCCTCTTCCTATAATATCAATGCTGATCTGGTCGCAGGCAAGATGGCCAGCGTACTTGGCGCTGAAAAACTATTGTTGCTGACCAACACACCCGGCATCCTGGATAAACAGGAAGAGATCCTTACCGGGCTTGATGCAAAAAAAGTAAAAGATCTGATCGTTGATGGCACCATTGCTGGCGGCATGCTACCCAAGGTGAGTTGTGCGCTGGATGCGGTTCACTCCGGTGTCAAAACTGCCCACATCATCGATGGTCGCGTAGAACATGCGGTATTGCTTGAGCTACTGACCGACGAAGGTGTCGGTACGTTGATCAAATGACGCTTACGGACCTTGAAGCTCTACAAACATGTTTTGCCACGAAGGACCTGCCCGAGCGAAGCGACAAATACCCCTGGATGTGAAAAGCGGCTTTAACCATACTGGTGTATCTGCACGATCAGCTCCAGGTTCACATCACTTGCAGGAGCGGAATTCATTCCGCGAACAGGGGTTAAATTAAATGCATAAATCGCATTCTTTCAACTAATCCGAAGAACTCGTGTAACCTCGCTCTCTTGCCAGTTTCTCACGTTTCGCTTTCTGCTCTTTTTTTAGTATCTTAAAACGAGCGATATAGTCATTAAATTGCTTTGAAATACCATCTCGGTTTTTTTTATGATTCTGCATTACCTCACTCTGCACCTCGACCTGATGTTTTTCATTCTCGAGCTGTTTGTACAGGTTCTCGGGAACGTCTAAATCACTCGCCTTGATACCGGCAACCTTCTCTTCCATCATCGCAATTTTTTTATTTGAATCCTTGATGAGCGATTCGGCAAGTCGGATTTGTGACTTCACCGCATCCAGTCGAGAATCACGTGCTACCAGTAGATCGCGTTCGGTCGTATACGTATCAAGCAATACCCGATCACGTTGTTTTTTTCTTTTTTCTATCAACTCTACTCGCTTACGTTCTCTTTCCTCACGCATTGACTGGGCTTTTTCTTCCGCAGTTTTTTCCGCATTACTGTGTTTGACCACAGCACCACTCTCATTGAGTTCATCGTGCGCCTTCACCTGATATTTAAGCGGTATCTTGTCACCGAAATGCATCTGGCCCTCGTCATCCACCCATTTATACATCTTGGCCTGTACGCTAAAAGAACCACACAATAGTAGTGTCATAAGAATAAGAGAAGGAAAACGCATGGCACACGGCCCCATAAATTGATAACTGATAAGCTACAGTATAGGCATTAATTTTCAGGAATCGAGTAATTCACACGTGACCGAACAACTTCTTATATTCATCATCTCCCTCATCGCCAACCTCTTTTCCGCGTTGTCCGGCGGCGGTGCCGGATTGATCCAGTTACCGGCACTTCTCTTTCTGGGTTTACCCTTTGGCCTCGCCCTGGCAACACACAAAGTGGCTACCATCGCCCTCGGCCTGGGTGCGACAGCACGCCACCTGAAAGACAACAGGATAGAGCGTGATTTTGCATTGATAATGATCCTCGCCGGTGTACCCGGTGTCGTCATCGGGGCCAGTTTTATCCTGCAGGTACCCGACCAGATGGCAAAACTGGCACTGGGATTGCTAACTATCATGCTGGGCATTTATTCTTTTTTCTCGCCACAACTGGGGCAGGCTTATCAGGTCAAAAACCGCCACTTGAAAGGTTACATCATCGGTGCGCTGGTCCTGTTTATAATCGGCATTCTCAACGGCTCGCTAACATCAGGAACCGGCCTTTTTGTCACACTATGGCTGATTCGATGGTTCGGCTTTGATTATAAGCTGGCCGTCGCTTATACACTGGTCTTCGTGGGACTGTTCTGGAATGCTTCTGGTGCGGTAACGCTGGGCATTCTTGGGGATATTTACTGGGCATGGGTTCCCGCCCTGTTACTTGGCTCAGCTATTGGCGGCTATTTTGGCGCACATCTGTCCATCGTTAAAGGCAACCGGGTGATCAAACGAAGTTTTGAGGTCGTGACGCTGTTGATCGGGCTGAAGCTGGTATTCGGGTGAACCGTCATCGTATTTTGGGGATCAGAGACGCGCTGAGAATAGAATCAGAAGCCCGCTCTGGCTTCTGATGGGCATAAAAAAGGCCGGGCTGAAGCAAATCAGCCCGGCTCTCTAATTCGATAGCCGTCAGACCAGAGGTAAAACTCAGGCCATCGAACGGATATTGTTATTCATACGACTCTTATGACGTGCCGCCTTATTCGCATGGATTAAACCTTTGCCAGCAACGCGGTCAATAACCGGTGCCGCCACTTTATAGGCAGCTTCTGCGGCGGCTTTATCACCCGCTTCAATCGCGTAATAAACTCTTTTGATACATGTACGCATCATCGAACGAACGCCAACATTACGTGAGCGATGAATTTCTGCCTGTCTGGCGCGTTTTTTTGCTGAAGCTGTGTTTGCCACTGTTCTAAACCGTCTTGAAAAAAGAGCGCGTAGGATGCCTGTTTTTCAGCGTTTTGTCAATACAATTTGTATCTCTACCCTGCTTCTCGCCTGTTTCTCGCTCACATGCCGGAGTATCCTGAAAATCATCGCCCCTGACGAGGCATAAAGAGCCTTAATCCATGGTCCGACCTTTAGAAAACCCCGCTTAACAGGTACAATCTCGCCATCAAACCATATCGGAGACTGTCCTGAGCAAGAAACTACTGCGATCCACCTTTACCGTCGGTGGAATGACGCTACTATCCAGGGTTTTTGGCTTGTTGCGCGATATCACGCTGGCCACCTTTTTTGGCGCTACCGGTGGTACAGACGCTTTTCTGGTGGCATTCAAAATCCCTAATTTTATGCGCCGGCTCTTTGGTGAAGGGGCTTTTTCTCTGGCCTTCGTCCCGGTATTTTCAGAATACAAAGAAAAATACGATAAAGCGGCCCTCAAAGACCTGGTCGATCACGTCGCCGGCACATTGGGTGGCTTTTTACTGATACTCACGCTATCAGGCATGGTTTTTGCGCCCGCCCTGGTCTACCTGTTTGCACCGGGATTTACTGATGACGCACAGCAAATGCAGCTAACCGCTGACCTGCTACGCATCACCTTCCCGTACATCTTTTTTATCGCACTGGTCGCCTTTTGTGGCGGCATCTTAAACAGCTACCATCAGTTTGCCATCCCGGCTTTTACCCCTGTTTTATTGAATATCAGCCTGATCGGCTCGGTTTTTCTGCTTTCTCCGCTATTTGAAGAACCCCTGATGGGCCTGGCCTGGGGGGTCGCCATCGCTGGTGTCGTCCAGTTACTGATCCAGTTTCCTGCCCTGAGAAAACTGGAGCTACTGCCCTCACCAAAGATAAAACGCGGTCATGCCGGCATCAAAAAGATCACCACATTAATGCTGCCCGCTATATTTGGCTCCTCCGTCGCTCAGATCAACCTGTTACTGGATACCGTGATCGCCTCCTTTCTGATCACCGGCAGCGTCACCTGGTTATATTACTCGGACCGCTTACTGGAGTTCCCACTGGGTGTTCTGGGTATCGCCATCGCCACCGTAATCCTGCCCACCCTGTCACAACAGCATTCACGTGACTCTGCCGAACAGTTTAATCAGACACTAAACTGGGCACTACGGCTGGTCTCACTGATCAGCATCCCTGCCTGTATAGCTCTGTTCATCCTTGCCGGCCCCATCTTATCATCACTGTTCGAGTACGGTAAATTCACCGCTCATGACACCTATTTTTCCAGTCTGAGCCTGATGGCCTATATGCTGGGCCTGCCCGCACTTATCGCCATTAAAATTCTGGCACCGGGTTATTATGCCAGGCAGGACACTCGCACCCCCGTACGTATCGGTATTATCGCTATGGTCTGCAACATGGTGATGAATATCGCTTTTGTCGTCCCTCTGGTGATGGCTGACTATGAAGCCCCTCATATAGGACTGGCACTGGCAACGAGCGGCTCCGCCTACATCAACGCCATCCTGCTGTATCGCGGCTTGCGTAAAGCCGGAATATTTCACCCTCTGGCAGGCTGGCTAAGCTGGCTTTTTCGTATCCTTATCGCTTCTACTGCGATGGCAGCCTCACTATTCTGGCTGGAACCTGCCGCCATCGAATGGAGTCAATGGCAGCTATTAGAACGGTTATTGCACCTTGCCGGCCTTATTTTTGCTGGCCTTCTGGTTTATACGGTCTTGCTCTGGTCACAGGGACTGAGACCATCCCAGCTTAGAAAACAATAGTTTAGCTATCTCTGCCGACCCTATATCTGGTAGGATATACGGCCTTTTTAACAGTAAAATTCGATCCTATGCACGTCATCCGCGGTCTCCACAACTGCCGAAAATCACACCAGAACGGTGTACTCACCATTGGTAATTTCGATGGCCTACACCTCGGGCATCAGAAAATGCTGGAGCAGTTGAGAGATGAAGCGAAACGGCTCGATGCCCACCGCTTACTGATGACCTTCGAGCCATTGCCGCGTGAATTTTTTGCTCGAGGCAAATGCACTACAGCGAGGCTGATGAACAGGGCGGAGAAAATACGCACCCTGAATGCTTTTGCACCAGCCATACGCCCTGAACACCTGCTCATCCTGAACTTTAATCAGGCACTGGCCGATATGAGTGCAGCCACCTTTATCGAAAAAATTCTGGTCGATAAACTCAAAATAAATGCCGTGATCATCGGTGATGATTTCCGCTTCGGCTGTGACCGACAGGGGGATTTCAAACTATTACAGCAGTATGGTGATAGACATCGATTCGCTGTGACCAGTATCCAGTCTCACTGTCTGGAAAACCAGCGCGTCAGCAGCTCGTTGATTCGAGAAGCCCTGGCTGACGATCAGCTCTCACAGGCCGATAATATGCTGGGTCGAGCCTATACCATCTGCGGTCATGTCTGCCACGGCGATAAACGCGGACGAAGCATCGGCTTCCCAACAGCAAATATCCACTTACGGCGCGCAGAAACACCACTTAAAGGCGTATATTCTGTTACCATGCACAGCCAGAAATACGGTGATATAGCGGGTATCGCCAACCTGGGCCGCCGACCGACCGTAGGCGGTGAGCGCATTCAGCTGGAAGTGCATCTATTCGATTTTGATGCCTCGCTGTACGGCGACAGGGTGTGCGTTTCATTCCAGCACAAGATCCGCGATGAGAAAAAATTTGACTCTTTCGACGACCTGAAAACCCAGATCAAGATCGACTGTGAACAGGCTCGACAGTTATTAACCCATAGCCATTAAAACCATTACGAATGACCGACTACAAACCGACCCTCAATCTACCTGCTACTGATTTTCCTATGCGTGGCAACCTGGCCAACCGCGAACCGGAGATGCTCAAGCAATGGCAGGAAACCGGCCTCTATCAAAAAATTCGCGAGGTCAGTGATGGCCGACCGACATTTGTTCTACACGATGGTCCACCCTACGCCAATGGTGATATCCACATCGGTCATGCTGTCAACAAAATCCTGAAAGATATCATCGTCAAAAGTCATACCATCGCGGGTTACGATGCCCGTTATGTCCCGGGCTGGGACTGCCATGGCCTGCCCATCGAACTGATGGTCGAGAAAAAAATAGGCAAGGCCGGCAATAAAGTCGATGCTAAAACCTTCCGCGAAAAATGCCGGGAATATGCTGCCAGACAGGTAGACGGCCAGCGTAACGACTTCATCCGTCTGGGTGTACTGGGTGACTGGGACAAGCCCTACCTGACCATGGATTATCAGTTCGAAGCCGATATCGTGCGCACCCTGGGTAAGATCATCGACAAGGGCCATCTGCACCAGGGCAGTAAGCCTGTGCACTGGTGCCTGGATTGTGGCTCAGCACTGGCTGAAGCTGAAGTCGAATATCAGGATAAAGCTTCACCCGCTATCGATGTCATGTTTACTGCTGTCAATAATGCTGATTTCGAGAAAGCCTTCGCCTGTGATAACGGTGAAGGGGATATCGCCGCCGTTATCTGGACCACGACACCATGGACCCTGCCCGCCAATCAGGCAGTCGCCTTACACCCGGAATTTGAATACCAGCTGATCCAGGTGACAACAGAGAATGGCCCGGCACGACTGATCCTGGAAAGCTCACTGGCAGCGAGCGCGCTCCAGCGTTATGGCTTTGAAGAGACAGAGATACTCGGCCACTGCCAGGGCCAGGCTCTGGAAAACTTATTACTCAGGCACCCCTTCTACGATAAACAGGTACCGATCATATTGGGCGAGCATGTCACCACTGAAACCGGCACCGGCGGCGTACATACAGCCCCCGGGCACGGTCAGGATGATTTCATCGTCGGCAATCGCTACGGTCTGGAAGTATATAACCCGGTTGGCGGTAATGGCTTGTTTTTAACCGACACCGAACTGTTTGCCGGCAAACATGTGAACAAGGTCAATCCGGAGATCATCGAAGTTCTGGAACAGAACCATGTCCTGCTCAAACACGAAAAGCTGCAACACAGCTATCCCTGTTGCTGGCGGCATAAAACCCCGATCATCTTCCGTGCCACCCCACAGTGGTTTATCAGCATGGAGCAGGCCGGGTTGCGTGAACTGGCTAATAAGGCCATCCAGGAGACCACCTGGTTACCCGACTGGGGGCAGGCGCGTATCGAAAGCATGGTGAACAACCGGCCTGACTGGTGCATCTCACGGCAGCGTACCTGGGGCGTGCCCATCACCTTATTTGTACATAAAGAGACCGGTGAACTGCACCCCGACACGCAGTCACTGATCGAGCAGGTCGCTAAAAAGATCGAACAACAGGGCATCGAAGCCTGGTTTTCGATGCCAGCAAAGGAACTGCTGGGAGACGATGCCGAATCATACGACAAGACCACGGACACACTGGATGTCTGGTTTGATTCCGGCGTGACCCATGCCTGCGTGCTGGGCAAACGTGACAAGTTAACGTTCCCCGCAGACCTCTATCTGGAAGGCTCTGACCAGCATCGCGGCTGGTTTCAGTCATCCTTGCTGACCTCGACTGCGATCAACGGCGTAGCCCCATACAAAAAAGTCCTGACCCACGGTTTTACCGTCGATGCTGATGGCAAGAAGATGTCGAAGTCACTGGGCAATGTGATCAAACCGCAGAAGATAGTCGGCACACTGGGTGCGGATATCCTGCGCCTGTGGGTCGCCAGCAGTGATTACAGTAACGAGATGACCGTCTCCGACGAGATCCTGAAACGCAGTGCTGATGCCTATCGTCGGATAAGAAATACCGCACGCTTTTTGCTGGCGAATCTCAATGGCTTTGATCCGGCAAAAGACAAGCTGGAATCCGGCCAGCTGCTGTCACTGGATCGCTGGGCCATCGCCAGGACACTGGAATTACAGGATGAGATCATCGAGGCCTATAGAGCATTCAACTTCCATCTGATCTACCATAAGCTGCAGCACTTTTGCACGGTTGACCTCAGCGGTTTTTACCTCGATATCATCAAAGACCGGCAGTACACCACGCAGAGCAACAGCATCGCACGGCGTTCGGCGCAGACCGCGCTCTATCATATCAGTGAGGCCCTGTGCCGCTGGATCGCGCCGATCCTGAGTTTCACTGCAGAAGAATTATGGCAGGCGATACCGGGTGAACACAGTGACTCGGTATTGCTGGAGAACTGGTATAGCGATCTTTCCCCACTGGATGCCGGTGAAAAAATGAACATGGCCTTCTGGCAGACCATCCTCGAAATCCGCTCCAGCGTCAGTAAAGAGCTGGAAGTTTTACGTGCGGAGAAAACCATCGGTTCTTCACTTGATGCCGAGGTAACACTCTTTGTAGAGCCTGCATTACAAGACACACTCGAGTCATTAGGTGAAGAGTTACGCTTTGTATTGATCACCTCTGATGCCAGTGTTAAAAACATCGATGAGGCGAATAAAAACTGCATCGAAACCAGTATCGAAAGTGGACAGACCATCAAGATTCAGGCCTTTGCTTCTGAATACACAAAATGTGTTCGCTGCTGGCACCACCGACCCGATGCAGGTAACAACGAAGCGCACCCTGAACTCTGTGGACGCTGCGTGGAAAATGTTGATGGCGATGGCGAACAACGCCATTTCGCCTGATCGGTGCCTGAGTTATAAATCATGAAATGGTTATGGCTTTCTGTATTAACGGTAGTGCTGGATCAACTGACAAAAAAAATGGCAGAAGCAGAGTTGCTGCTGCACCAACCCGTTGCCCTGTTCCCGAGTTTTAATTTCACCCTGATGTACAACAAAGGTGCCGCATTCAGCTTCCTGAGCGAAGCAGGTGGCTGGCAGCGGATATTTTTTGTTGCTCTGTCGACCATTATCAGTATCTTTTTATTCTTCTGGTTAAAACAGATCACCCGGGATGAAAAACAAAAAAATAACTCTCTGCTACAGATCGCCATCGCTTTTATCCTGGGTGGTGCTATAGGCAACCTGATCGATCGTGCCATGACGGGTGAGGTCGTCGATTTTATCCAGGTCTATTATTCTACTTATTATTTCCCCGCCTTTAACATTGCAGATTCAGCGATTACGCTCGGTGCCGGTCTATTGATCCTGGATATGTTCTTAACAACGAAACGTGACAAGACAGCGAACAATGATTAACTTTTTTATATCTCTCCATAACCTTTCAACACTGACACTGATTCTCATACCCACACGCTGCAGCAGAAGAACGAGTACTACAAAATGAATGATGAAATAAACATGCAGAGCCTGGTCCTGATGCATTACAGCATAACTTTGACCAATGGCAGTAACATAGAGAGCAGCTTTGACGATGAACCTGTCGAGATAACTATGGGCCATGGTGACGTGACCGATGGTATGGAACTCGCGCTGTTCGGCCTGAAAGAAGGCGATGAACAGACCTTGACCCTGACACCAGAACAAGGTTTCGGCGTGCGCGACGAGGATAACATCCATGACATGCCACTATCTGATTTTCCCGAAGAGCTTCCTCCCGAGATCGGTCTGTCCTACTCCTTTGAATCCCCAGGTGGTGATGAGATACCAGGAACCGTTGTCGACCTGAAAGGTGAAGATGTAAAAATAGACTTCAACCATCCTCTGGCAGGACAGGCAATCGTCTTCACAGTAAACATCCTGGGTGTTAATAACGCCCATGCAGCTATCGAAGCTACACCGGAAGATACACCGGGAAATCCACCACAATGAACATCTACCTTGCCACACCACGCGGATTCTGTGCCGGTGTTGATCGCGCCATCGACATCGTCGAACGTGCTCTGGAAATTTTTTCCGCACCCATCTATGTCCGCCATGAAGTCGTGCATAATCGTTACGTGGTTAACGACCTGATACGAAAAGGTGCCATTTTCGTCGAAGAACTGGGTGAGATTCCGGATGGCGCAACGGTTATATTCAGCGCACATGGCGTCTCTCAGAAAGTCCGGCAGGAGGCGCAGAATCGGGAACTGCGTATCTTCGATGCGACCTGCCCGCTGGTGACCAAGGTGCACCTCGAAGTCGCAAAACACGAACAGAATATCGAGGATGTCATCCTGATCGGTCATGCCGGACACCCGGAGGTCGAAGGCACACTGGGACAATATAAACCGAACGATAAAAGTGATATTTATCTGGTCGAAACCATCGAAGACGTCGAACAGCTTCAGGTCAAAAACCCGGATGCTTTAGCCTATGTCACACAGACCACATTATCGGTTGATGACACCAGAAATATTATCGATAACTTACGCTCTAAATTTCCGAATATCACCGGTCCTCGCAAAGATGATATCTGCTATGCCACACAGAATCGCCAGGATGCGGTAAGAGAACTGGCTGATAAAGTGGATGTGTTCCTGGTCATCGGCTCAGCGAACAGCTCGAACTCTAACCGCTTGCGCGAGCTGGCTGAGAAACAGGGTATCGATGCTTATCTGATCGATGGTACAGAAGACATCAATAGCAACTGGTTTAATAAGGCTCGATCAATCGGTGTTACCGCAGGTGCATCTGCACCAGACATACTGGTACAGCAGGTCATCACGACTTTAGAAAACCTGTTCGAAACCACCATTATTACCAATGAAGAGGCAACTGAAAATGTGCATTTTCAGTTGCCTAAAGAACTGCGCACTGGCCTTAACGCAGACCACTGAAACGATTCAAAAATCCTTTACCAGCAGGTAGTGGCAACACCTGTCGTACCACCCGTCTCTGTCTTTTTGCCTAGAGAGTCCAGCTTTAATGTATTTTGAGCTGTATCAGCGGGTGTTGCCGTAAGGGTATAAGCAAATTTAGTCGCCGAGGCTACTGCCAGAGTATACAGACCTTTCGGAGACTGAGACTCGCCCACCGTTCCCGGACTTCCCACGGTAGCTCCGACATAAGTATCATTATTCAGGTAATACTCCTCCATACGTCCCGCGATCGTCATCAGTGGTCCCGTCCCATCAGCGCATTTACCTTTCTGTGTATACGCGGTGTATGACGGGTAAGCGATGGCCCCCAATGCTCCGATGATAGCAACGGTTACCATCAGCTCAACCAGGGTAAAACCTTTGTTGTTCTTCGTTTTCATTATTTCTCCACCTCATACCAGAATGTTTTACGGACACCTTTACTTATTCGAGCCGCACTACATTCAGTACCGATACATAATGTTGGCTCACCACCTTTGGTTATAATCACGTTTGGAGAAGGTGGAATACCGCCTTTGGCCAGGTTTTCGTGTCGCTCTCCACGCTCATCCGTACTTACAGGAAACGCAGGTGACGCATCGAGTAAATCGAGAAAATACACTTTACCGGTGCCCGACTGTGGCTCACAGCTATTGACCGCGGTCGCCGAGTTATTCGGTATGAATGTCGTAACGATGAGTGTACCATCCAGGATCAACGCTTCCGATAATCCTTTTTCACCTATCCAGGTATTGGTATTCGTCTCATCATCCAGCATGATAAACCAGCCTTCTTTCGTATCTAACACGCCAAGTGCTGCATCTCTGCCAGCCTGATTAGCAGAGTCACCGCCGACAAGATTTAATGTCGCATCGTACAGATCAGCCTCCGTTACGGTCACATAGGAACCCGGGGTATTATAGACATTATTATCTTTAATCAGATAGATACGGTCATGGATATCTAGCTTGTTCGGATGTGCACGATAACCCGAGGCTACACCAAGTGCAAGGTAAGGGGTTTTACCGTCTTCTGCAATGAGGGCCACATCCGGAGGGTAATAAAAACGACGCGCATTACTGGTTCCCGTTCCTGCCAGATCAGCAATACGTCCGCCACTCACTGAGCTCGCTAGCAGACTACCGTTGTCATTATCGATATCAAAACGGAAGATCTGTCCACCCATATCAGCCACATATAACCGATCAGTGAAGCCATCACCGCTAAGATCCAGTGGTTTTATACGAGCAGGTATACTGTACTGCATCTCTGGTAACACTGTATCACCACCCGGTCCCGCAGACCATAATAGCGCACCGGTCTCTGCATCAGCTATAAAAACAGCCCGCCCTACGGTATCGGCCGTTCTTACCGTGACACTATCCTGGTCAGTGTCGTAACCACCACCAAATATCAATACGGTTTTTTCAGCACTACCATCTTTGATCTTCTCAACGTTTATGCTCGACCAGGTTTGCCCCAGTTCAGCGTAATCACCGATACCGCCTTTAATAACCCAGCGTAATTTAGGTTTGTTACGATTTGTCACATCGACAGAATAGATGTTATTCCCGCCACGACGCATACCGATATACAGATAAACGTGCTCGGAACCACCACTGATCGTACCATCACCATTTGTATCCTCGATCCAGGCGACTACATCACCATCCAGACCGTAGGTCTTTCCACCGGTACTGTCGTCCATCAGGATATTTAGATTAGGTAGTAATTCCTGAGGGATAAATGAGAATATCTCCGAACCATCATCTGCATCGATCGCATGCAGGTAACCATCGTTGGTTGCAACATAGGCCACCAGATCAGGTACACCCGTCGCCGTGCCATCATCCGTACCATATTGCACGAGTGCTGGTTGAGAATGCAGTGGATCGCCCATCTCCAGTCGCTGGTCCGATGTGGTTCCAGCGGTACCATAAAGATCGAACACGTCCAGTCCCTTTGCCCAGTGCAGTAAGGTCTCACGACGTGAGGTTCCCGGAATCCTGTCAGATAAACCCACGATATTCAGCATAACATCTGTAATAGCTGAATTACCGTCATCTACCTCATTACTCGAACCCGTTAAATCCGCGGTAGAGCCCGGCTCAAATACGCCATTATTGTTGGTATAATTGCCGGTGTAGGTATAAACATCACGCGACCCGTTATTTTCGAACTCACCGGCAGCACCGCCTAGCTCTATATCTTTACCATCGACACCATCCGACCAGAAACTCCGCGCCGATGTAGAGAAGAAACCCGTCACCTTATTGACGGCATCTGCTCCGGTTGAATCTGCGATAAAAGGAATGCGCTCTGTCGTGTCACCATCTAAGTCGACATCTGTCGTATCAACAAAGAACTCCAGCTTATATTTTTTCAGATTACCCGGCCAATGCGGACCAGGTACCGGACCGAACAGGGTAAAATACAGATCATCGAGGTGTGTAGAACGGTTGAACGCATTAACGGACACAGCTGGAGAAGAAAATGAAGTATCAACTTCCAGAATAGTCGCAAACAGCCTGCCAACTTCATTTCTTAAGGTATCAGCGTTATCCGCTGCCACAGAAATACCACCACCTTCTGCTGCCGTCGTAACGATCAATGAACCGGGCACAGATAGCCCTGCATTGGCAAAACCGACGGTATGCGTAGTGATAGTCTGCTTGCCGGTCGTCGCAGGATCACTGCCCTGTATGACATCATTATTATGTGCCCATTCTGCCAGCTCATTCATACAGGCATTGGGTGGTGGTTGATCAGCCGAAGATGCCGCACAGGCGAAATTGGTAAAGCCGGGTAACTGGCTCAGTTCGGCGGTCGTTAAATTATCCCTCCACGCATCACCATCGGTCAGCACGATGATCGAGTTCTTCTGACACTCGTTAGTGATAGG
>DROB01000002.1 GCA_011321985.1 Gammaproteobacteria bacterium
ATAGCCGGTACCCGGGTAGATAACTTATCTATGGAACCGTTATCGCGATAGCGTCAGGCCTGAAAACAGGACCGGTAAATTATCGAAGGTATAAGGCTGACAACTATGGTATCTACAGGCACAAAAAAGCACGGTGACAATGGATGCGACCGTGCTCCTGAAGCGATGTATCTATTCTGAATGGATACCCTGTCTCAGATAGATGGCCCCAGGCTAAATAATACAAGTACGATCATTGACATAAAAATCACTAAGAATGTTAATTTCCTCGTTTCTACTACATCAGCAGATTTCTTAGTTTCCATTGCTTCCTCCCTTTTCGCATTTTAACTGCACTATCTTCCGCAGCGGATAGAAAGCATACGCCCACATTTTGCCTGTTGTCAAATTAGAGTATGTGAATATAATTACATGATTCATGTTTCGGGAGACAGGTTGTGTGTGTTGGATAAAGTGGATGTCTATGCAGGGAAGGCCGGCATAGCGGCATCTGGCAAAAGCATTTGCCGATGAGGAAGTGATATGAGATACCCCATTTGATAAGGTGGTTTTAGTAAAAGGGTAAACAGGTTATTATCGACAGAAGAACATGAACTTGAGGTGATGAATATGTATGATGATCAATCAGATGGAAAAATCTTGACCAGGTCTGTATCCGAATGAGGGGCTTGATCCTGATGGTTTTCCTGGTGTCGGCACTATCAACTTCAGCCAGTGCCGGTACTCCTGGTGAAGTTAAAATCGGCGAATATTTACGAGAGGCAACCCTGTTAGGGTTTAACTATAAGGCGAAAACACTCGCTGATTTTAAGGGAAAACCACTGATTATTAACGTCTGGGCAAGCTGGTGTGGGCCGTGTAGAGCTGAGATGGCTTCGCTGGAGAGGCTGGCGCAGAGGTATAACGGGAAAGCATTCAATGTGATCGGAGTCTCCACGGATGATAATGGTAAAGCGGCGGCAAAATTCATCCGGGGAACAGGTATTACATTTGAGAATTTTCTCGACAATAAGCTGCTTCTGGAAAATATGCTGGGAGCGAACACCATTCCACTGACCGTCCTGGTGTCTGCTGATGGTCGTATACTGAACAAGGTCCGTGGTGCTCGCGAATGGGATAGTGAAGAAATCATCAAGGCGATAGAGGATGCCTTCAGTATCAAGTTGAAAAAATAAAATGATTAGTATCGGTCAGATCCATGATCTGGAAGTGGTGAAAGCCGTCGAGTTCGGTTTTTATCTCGATGCAAAAAATCTGGGAGAAGTGTTATTGCCCACAAAAAATGCTCCTGATGATGTTGCCGTCGGTGATATCGTGGGTGTTTTTCTCTACCTTGATTCGGATGGCAGGGTGGTGGCGACCAACCAGGAGCCACTTGCCGTGGTTGGTGAGTTTGCTTATCTGGAGGTGGTCGACACTTCTAAAGTGGGTGCTTTTCTGGACTGGGGGCTGGATAAAGACGTGCTGGTGCCTTTTGCCGAGCAACATAGACCGATGGAGGTCGGGCGATCGTATCTGGTCTACATCTATATCGGTATCGATGGTCGCATTCTGGCTTCATCGAAGATCGATAAATTTCTGGATGATGAAAAACCCCATGATTTCAGACCCCGACAGAAGGTGGACCTGATTATTGCAAATAGCACCGATCTGGGTTTCAAAGCCATCGTGAACAATAGTCACTGGGGTGTGCTCTACAGGGATGAAGTGCATCAACGTTTAAGTTTTGGTCAGTATAAAGAGGGCTTTATCAAACACATCCGTCCGGATGGAAAAATAGATCTAAGCCTGCATGGTGGCCAGGAGACGCGGGATAATTATGCCAGGACCATCTTAGAGTACCTGGAAGATAAAAAAGGTTTTGCGCCCGTGCATGATAAATCAGACCCGAAATTAATCTCTGATCTGTTCGGTATGAGTAAAGGGGCATTTAAAAAAACGATAGGCGGTCTGTATAAACAGAAGGTCATAAGTATCGAGAAAGACGGGATACGTCTGCTCGATGGCCCCCCTGGAGATAAACCCGTCTGAAGCGTCAGTAAAGCATGGGGAATTCACGCCTTATTTTATCTATTTCGGTGTAGACCTCTGCCGGTAGTTCAAGTGCGATGGAGTCGATATTGTTTTTTAGCTGCTCCATATTTGTCGCTCCGATCAGCGTGGCATTGACAAAATTCTGACCATTTACGAATGCCAGGGCCATCTGGCAGGCATCGAGATCATACAGCTTTGCCAGATCAACATATCTCCTGATCGCTGCATCGGTCTGTGGCAGGACCCGGTGTTCAGGGCGCGTTTCTATGGTTAATCGCGCACCTTCCGGCCATGCACCATCGAGGTATTTCCCGCTCAACATCCCTCTGCATAAGGGTGACCAGGCGAGTAGACCACAGTTTTCATGAAGGGCGATCTCACTCAGGTCAGGTTCAAAGTGGCGACAGAGTAAGGAGTATTCATTCTGTATGGAAGCCATGCGTGGCATATTGTTCTGCCGGGCCAGTTGTAACCATTTTGTCATGCCCCAGGCGGTTTCATTGGATAGTCCGATATGACGAATTTTTCCATCCTGAATCAATGTCTGCATAGTGTGCAATACTTCGAGGAAGTTTTCCTCTTCAGCCTGGGCATCAAATCTGGGCGCGAAATTCCATATTTGTCCGAAGTGATATGAACCCCGGTTTGGCCAGTGTAATTGATAGAGATCGATGTAGTCTGTTTGTAGCCTTTTCAGGCTGGCTTCCACCGCGAGCAGGATATTCTTTTTATCGATAGTATTTTTTCCATCTCGTATCCAGGGTAGCCCTGGTCCTGTTATCTTTGATGCAAGGATAACTTTGTCGCGATTCTGGCGGGAAGCAAACCAGTTTCCAATAATTGTTTCTGTGCTACCGAAGGTTTTCTCACTCGGTGGGATCGCATACATCTCGGCAGTATCAAAAAAATTAATGCCTCGTTCAAGAGCGTAATCCATCTGTTCGAAACCCTGTGCCTGGGTGTTCTGATATCCCCAGGTCATGGTGCCCAGTCCGATCACGCTTATCGCCAGCTCGGTCTGACCTAATTTTCTATATTGCACCTGTTTTTCCTTTCCGGTTTTAATGAGCAGTACCCGGAGGCACTGACCTGCTATGTTACCGCAGTGTGTCTCAGTCGTGTAGGAGCAAATCCACAAACCGTCAACATGGCAATACTACACCGGCCAGAAGCAGGTACTTGAAAAAGCTATTTCTGATCGCTGAGGCGCTGTCAACAACACAAACTCTACGTGGTTAATGGTTTATTTTTTTACCGGGCACATCGAAAACCGATGGAACCGTAAATGGCGCGACCACTGACAGGTGGCTTCACATTGCGAAATGAAACCCGAAGGTTGCCCGGATTCTCATCCCATGAGCCACCACGAACCACACGTTGTGAGCCTGATTCCGGACCATCTAAATGGCCTCTGGCATAGTCCTGAAGGCTGTTTTTCCCGTACCAGACACTGGTCCATTCGCCAGCATTGCCGCTCATGTCGTAGAGGCCGTAGGCATTCGGTTTTTTACTCCCCGTCTTCCATGTACGGTCTTCGCCACAGCCGTCACCTTCGCCTGGTACCGATCCGGTGGTGATCCTGTCATCCAGGATAGCGTGTTTACAGCTAGCCTGCTGGCCCCAGTAATAACGAGAAGAGGTCTTACCACGAGCGGCTTTTTCCCATTCTGCCTCATTGGGTAATCGCTTTTGAACAAAGGCACAATAATCGACGGCATCCTGCCAGTCTACGCAGTTGGCCGGGTGATCGAGGCGAGAGGATTCCCCTATGTTGCAATAATGGTTTCTCGTGTAATCTTTCGGTCTTTTACATTTTCCCGCAGAGAGACACTTCTCATATTCCGCCACCGTCACTTCATGTGTGTCGATGTTGAATTCAGGGACATCCACCGTAA
>DROB01000003.1 GCA_011321985.1 Gammaproteobacteria bacterium
CAGGTTATAACCAGCTGCGTCGAGATAATGCATTTCTTTTATCAGGTCGGCAAGTGTCATGCTGTGTTCGTCCAGCCAGTTGTCCGGGAAACGTAGGTTAATGTTGTTTTTCCGGATGGTTATCTTTATCTCCGGTATAGCCTGGCTGGAACGGCCACGGTGGAGCAATACGGCTATACGCAAAAGTACACACATGTGCTTGCCTGCTTTCACGAAGGGTTTCATTAATTTTTTAAAAGTATCGACTCTGAATTTGCTACGGTGGGACAGGACCAATGCGGCGAGCAGGGCCTGTTCCTGTCGAGAGAAACCCTGTAGGTCAGCATTGGTCAGGATGTATGCACCATGTTTATGGTAATTATTATGTGATACCTGCAGGCCGATTTCATGCAACATAGAAGCCCATTTCGCCAGTGATATAATCTGTTCATCATCGATAGACCATTGTCTGCATGCGGAATGACAGAATATTTCTACGGTATCAGCGATACGCCTGGCCTGATCCATATCGACACCCCAGCGTGTCATGGCAGCCGCAACGCTTGCATCGCGGACATCCTGATGTGTTATACGTCCGACGAGATCATACAGGAGTCCCTCACGCATACCCTGTTCAGACACCTGCATCGATTCGATATTTAAGGATTTGAAGACGGCGATAAGAACAGATAGACCGCCTGCTATAACAGGCTTGCGATTTTCAGATAATCCAGCGAGGTCTACTCGATCGATATGTTTTGCTTTTATCAGGGTGTCACGTAACTTGATCAATGATTTATAGTCGATGCCATCCGGGCACCAGCCTTCTTCCTGTACGATATTACCTATGGCTTTTATCGTGCCGGCACAGCCGATGGCTTCTTCCCATTTACCTGTCTGGAAATCGCCTGATTGTGGCAAGAGTGTTAAGGAAGCTTCTGTGGTCGCCATCTTAAAGGCTTTTTTGCTTATTGAGCCATCATCAAAAAAACGTCTGTTTGCACTGACACAGCCCGTATAAAGACTTTCCCGTCGCAGTGGTTGCATGCCCTGTCCGATGACCAGTTCTGTGCTGCCTCCCCCTATATCGACGACAAGTCGTTTCCCTTCTTTTGTCGCCAGGTCATGTGCCACACCCAGATAGATCAGGCGTGCTTCTTCTCGACCACCGATTATTTCGATAGGGTGTCCCAGTATATCTTCTGCTTTATCGACCAGCATCTGTGAGTTCGTCGCTACACGTAAAGTATTGGTGCCAGCGATACGGATGGCAGAATATGGCAGGTCGATTATTCGTTGTGCAAAGGTTTCAAGGCAGTCGAAAGCACGTTTTAAAGCGGGTGCATCTATCTTGCCCTGGTCATCCAGTCCGGCACCAAGACGAACATTTTCTCGCAGGCGGTCGATGACGGACAAGGTTCCCGACTCTTCCAGGCGAGCGACGATCATATGGAAACTGTTTGAGCCGAGGTCTATAGCCGCGACGATCTCTGGTAATTCTGATTCTGCTGTATTCATATAATAGCCAAAATGACAATGTCCGGCAAAAAGATATAATGCATCATACGTCAACCGATGAAATAGAAGAGACGAGTCCGGGGAACACAAGTTTACAAAATTTTTTCAAAAAATGCCTGTTTGTTGCCATGTGTAAGCGAGTAAAATCTGATGATGAACGATATTCGATTATATTACATTAAACACCGGGGCAAGGATGATCTGGCTCAAATAGATCATACAATAGTAGACCGATGGTTAGCGGCATTATCGGAGCAGAAGAAAGCAGTGATACAGCGGTTATTACGATATGAGGATCGACTGACCTCGTTAGTCGGGTCAAGGCTGTTAAGTATGTGCGCGCGTGATGAAGGTGTATCAAATTTCAGATTGAGCGAGATCCAGTATCCGGAAGCGGGAAAACCCTTCTGGAAAGAGAAAGATTGTTTTTATGATTTTAACATCTCACACTCGGGTAGTTTTATCGTTGTTGTGACCAGTACCACATCAAGAGTCGGTATAGATATCGAGCAGATAAGAGCATTAAAACGATTGAGTTTCAAGAGAGTGATGTCTGTGGGAGAGCTGGAAAAAATTCAGCAGACCCCCGCATTATTTTTTGACCTCTGGTCTAAAAAAGAGGCGGTTGTGAAGGCAGCAGATACGGTTGGTATAGCACGTATGCGTGATGTAAAGTTAGGGCGGGATACCGCGACACTGGATGATGAATGCTGGTATCTAAAAAGCATAGGACTGGATAGTGACTATGCGGTAAGTCTGGCATCATCTGAACCGATAGGGAGTCTCATCGTAAAACAGATAGCCCTGGCTGATCTGGGGCACCTCTGAACTAACCGGCTGCAATGGAGCCTCAGTTCGGTATGACAGCGGCCTGGACGCAGCGTATGGTGTAATAATCGAACATTCCATCAAGTGCATCATATACCGGTTTTAGTTTCCGGCTGCCATCATCAACACTTAACAGGGTCTCATGGATGATGTTGATCTCCTGTTGATTTAGATCGATGACTTCGTCGAGTTTGAGTTCGCCCTGTTCGATACAACTGGCGAGGTGTGAGTAGACGGTCGTGGGCTTGATTTTTCGCTGATCGGCGATGGCCGCTACATCAAGGCCACTGCGGAACAGCAACAGACTATCGTTGATCGTATCCGTTATGCCCTGTCCTTCATTATCAGCATGTTCGCGGATGACGTTGAGGAAGGCATCTGCATATTTTTCCAGTTTGCTTTCACCGACACCATTGAGCTGTAAAAATTGCATTCGGTCAGTGGGTTGTCGTTCCATCATCTCGGATAAAGTGGCATCGTGAAAAACGACGAAGGGGGGCACATCGTTTTCTTCAGCAATTTTTTTACGGCAGGTGCGCAGGGCTTCCCACAATATATTGTCGGATATTTTTTCTGTATTATAAGGTTTTCGCCCCTTACGTGAAGATTTTGATCGTTTGCTCTCCTTGCGCAGCATCAGTTTCTGCTCACCTTTTAATACCGTACGACACTGTTCCGTGAGCAACAGGCTGCCATGTCCTTCCAGATCGACAGCAAGCAGGTTACGGCTGATCAGCTGGCGGAAAATGCTGCGCCATTGTCTGGCATCGAATTCTGTCCCGATGCCGTAGACGGTCAGATTATCGTGGCCAAATTGCTGGATACGTGCGTTATCTTTGCCGAGCAATACATCTACCAGATAAGTGACACCGAATCGTTGCCCTGTCCGATGTACGCAAGAGAGTGCTTTCTGCGCGGCGACAGTGGCATCCCAGGTTTCACTGGGTGATATGCAGTTGTCACAGTTACCGCAGGGTTTGTCGAGTTTTTCATCAAAATAGTCGAGCAGTGCCTGGCGGCGGCAACCGGTTATTTCGGTAAAACCTAACATGGTTTCGAGTTTCAGGCGTTCGACACGTTTGTATTTTTCATCGGCAGTGGAGGTCGCCATCATCTGTTTCAGGGTGATGACATCCTGCAGGCCGTAACTCATCCAGGCGTTCGCGGGTTGACCATCACGCCCTGCACGCCCCGTTTCCTGATAATAGGCTTCCATGCTTTTGGGTAGATTAAGATGGGCGACGAACCGTACGTCGGGTTTATCTATGCCCATACCAAAAGCGATAGTCGCCACGATGATAACGGCATCTTCATTGAGGAACCGGTGCTGATGATCCTCTTTGATCTTCGTCGATAGTCCGGCGTGGTAGGGTAGTGCGGTTAAGCCTTTATCGGTTAACCATTGTGCGATAGCTTCGACTTTCTTTCGTGACAGACAGTAGACGATACCTGATTCATTTTCATGTTCGTTCTGAATAAAACGCAATAAGGCCGATTTTGCGTTGCTCTGTGCCTCTGTTATCCGATAACAGATGTTGGGTCTGTCAAAACTGGAGATATATTCATTTGCTTCAACCAGTGCAAGACGGTGTTTGATTTCGGCGCGGGTTTTCTCATCGGCTGTTGCAGTTAACGCGATACGCGGGATAGCTGGAAATTGTTCATGTAGCAGGGACAGTTGAATGTAGTCTGG
>DROB01000004.1 GCA_011321985.1 Gammaproteobacteria bacterium
ATTTGTCAGCACCGGTACTTTGTAGCCCATGACCAGATAGGGAATCTTTGCCGGTAACTCGACCGTTATCCGCTGTGTACCATACTGCTTTGCTTCCCGGCGTGGTTTCAATTGCGGGATTTTCGAGGTGGGAATAGAGCCAAAGTACTCCTTTGCAAGCTTGAAGACCTCTCCTGCATCAACATCACCCGCCACCACCAGTGTGGCATTGTTTGGCGCGTACCAGTGTTTATACCAGCGCCGAACATCCTGGATATTCAGCGTATCAAGATCTTCCATCCAGCCGATAACAGGGCGGCGATACGGATTATTGATGAAAGCCGCTGCATTAAATCGTTCATAGGTTAAAGCTGTCGGTTTATCCTCCGTGCGTAAACGCCGTTCTTCCTTGATAACCTCTATTTCTTTCATAAATTCGTCTTCATCCAGTAGCAGATTCTGCATGCGATCCGCTTCCAGCTCAAAACACAGTTCAAGCCGGTCATTGGCGATACGCTGAAAATAAGCCGTATAATCCTGACCGGTAAAAGCATTTTCACGACCACCATTGGCAGCAATAATTTCCGAAAATTCTCCGGCAGGATGCGCTTTCGTGCCTTTAAACATCATATGTTCCAGCACATGCGACAAACCGGTGATGCCATCGTGTTCGTAGCTCGCGCCTACCTTGTACCATACCTGGGAGACAACCACCGGTGCCCGGTGATTTTCTACTACCAGTATTTTCATACCGTTATGTAACTGATAACTCTGGACGGCCTCTTCTGTGTGCCTGGGCACATCGTCATCAAACACAAATAACTTCAAGGCCAGCACTATGGATAATGCCGCCAATATAGCCACCATCAGTTTTACTTTCATAAATACTCTCTCAACACATGCTTTGCATCAAAATAAATCAGTCATCATAGATATACCCGCATCTGGATGATAGGATATCCTACACTTTTACACCACAATAAAATTCATCACCCATTATGTTCGGTTTCCTTAAACGTAAACAACAAAAATCAGAAACAAATCAGGCTGAAACTGGCAAGCCTGCTATCAAGCAGGATACTGCCTCAGATGATAGCGCAGCTATCAATACCACAACGGACACTGAACACACACTGGAAGATTCGCTGGAAAAAACCCGCCATGGTTTTGCCGACAGCATGGCTGATTTCTTTCTCGGTAAAAAAAGCATCGATCAGGATATGCTTGATGAACTTGAATCACAACTACTCAGTGCCGATGTCGGCATGGATGCGACAACCGCCATTATTGATGAACTGCATAACAGCATCTCTCGTAAGGCAATCAATGATGAAGCCGCCCTTCACCTGACACTGGCCAATGTCATGAAAAAAATACTGCAACCATGCGAACAACCTCTGTCTCCGGATGTGGATAAAAAGCCCTTTGTTATTCTTGTCGTCGGTATAAACGGTGCCGGTAAAACCACCAGTATCGGTAAACTCGCTCACCATTTTATACAACAGGGTAAAAGCGTGATGCTGGCTGCTGGCGACACCTTCCGTGCTGCAGCAGTTGAACAGCTGCAAACATGGGGGGAACGAAATAATGTTCCGGTCATCGCTCAGGGCACAGGTGCCGACCCGGC
>DROB01000005.1 GCA_011321985.1 Gammaproteobacteria bacterium
ATCGATCAACCTGTTAGCCTTATGACCTGACGCTTTCTCTCGACGTAAATAATCATCTACCGTGACATGTTTTATACTCGGCTTTTTTACCGCATCAGGGAGTGCTTCACTGTCTCCTGATGCATCAACAGTAACGACATAGATAAAAAACAGGAGTATCTGTAGAGCTTTCATATCATCCACCTTAGAAATCGTAAGCCAGTTCCATTCCTTCTCGAATCGCTGTTTCAGCATCCAGTTCTGCTGCTTTTTTAGCTCCTCCTATGACATGAACCGGCTGACCGATATCATTCAGCTGTCGGTACAGGACATCATCAGACTGCTGGCCAGCACAGATGATAACGTTATCGACCGCCAGGGTCTCCGGTTTACCTTTGTGTCTGATATGCAGACCATAATCATCAATCTTCTCATAACTTAGATCTGACAACATATTCACACCGGCTCTCTTCAGCGTCAGGCGACGGATCCAGCCCGTCGTCCGGGCAAGATGTTTGCCCAATTTTTCATCTTTACGCTGTAACAGGTAGACAGTACGTTCGGGTTTATGGTTCACATCCTCATCCAGTAACCCACCACGATTTCGATAGTGCTTATCTATGCCCCATCGCCGGTACCAGTCACTATCTGCATCGCTGCCATCCGGCGCAACCAACATTTCAGCTACATCAAAACCGATACCTCCCGCACCGATGATGGCAACTTTATTCTTTATCGCTGTCTTATTATTGATAGCTGTTTCATAATCTATCACCGAAAAATGGTCGATGCCCGGAATATCCGGTAACCTCGGTGTAACGCCGGTCGCAAAGACGATGGCATCGGCATAACTATCACGTAGTTCTTCAAAAACAACTTTATGGTTACGACGAACCTCAACGTTCAATACTGACAACTGCGCTTCAAAATACCGTATCGTATCCCAGTAGACCTCTTTACCGGGTATCTCAGCAGCCAGGACAAATTGTCCACCCAGATTACCGGCATCATAAGCGGTGACCTTATGTCCCCTCATTGCAGCATGGTAAGCACAGGATAGTCCAGCCACCCCCAGACCAACGACGACAATATTTTTTGTACGACCTGCTCCGGTCAAAGGATAATCTGCCTCATAAGCGGCACGAGGATTAACCATACAGGTCGCACGCTGCAACTTGAATATACGGTCCAGACACCCCTGGTTGCAGGCGATACATTTATTGATGAGATGAGACTGATTTTTTTTTGCTTTATGAACAAACTGGCTGTCCGCCAGGAAGGGTCTGGCCATAGAGACCATATCCGCTTCACCCCGCTGCAGACAACCTTCCACAAGCTCAGGACTATTGATCCGGTTCGAAGTTATCAACGGGATACTGACACTCTGTTTTAATTTTCTGGTCACCCAGGTAAAACCCGCCTCGGGAACGACAGAAGCGATAGTCGGTATCCTTACCTCATGCCAGCCAATACCTGTATTGATCAATGTCGCACCTGCATCTTCGACAGCTCTCGCATGCTGTACGACCTCGGCCCAGTCACTCCCTTCCTTGTGAAGATCAAGCATAGACAGGCGATAGATTATAATAAAATTCTGGCCCACCGCTTCACGGATAGATCTTATGATCTCCAGCGAAAACCGGATCCTGTTTTCAAATGCCCCGCCCCACTGATCGGTTCTTTTATTCGTGTTACTGCAGACGAACTGATTGATGAGATATCCCTCTGAGCCCATTATCTCCACACCATCGTAACCAGCCTTCCTGGCCAGATTGGCAGTGTTTACGTAAGCCTTGATTAACTTCCTTATCTGTCTGTCGGTTAACGCTTTCGGTGAAAAAGGTGAGATAGGTGATTTGATAGCAGACGGTGCAACAGCAAAAGGGTGATACGCATAACGACCAGCATGCAGTATCTGTAGACATATCTTCGCATCATTGTCATGTACTGCTCGAACGACTTTCCGGTGTTTATATACCTGAAAGAAGATACTTAACTGTGACGCAAATAACGACAGGCGGCCCCTGAATGTCGGAGAGATACCACCGGTAACGATTAAAGCAACACCACCTCTGGCACGCTCTTCATAGAATCCAGCCAGTTTTGCATACCCGTTCCAGCTCTCTTCAAGGCCGGTATGCATCGACCCCATGACCGTACGGTTTCTCAGTTGAGTGAAACCCAGATCCAGTGGTTTCATCATAAAAGTAAAATAGGATTCTGTCGTATTTTTATTCATATGCACCGTACGATTTATGGCCTTCTATCTCGTTTTTTAACAGTCAGATAATATGAGACCTGATTAAGCTGTGGACGACTCTCTTCCGTCAGACTTCATCCGGGGTTCCACTGTAGTAGATTTAATGGTGTCTTTATCAATCGATTATCATATATTCTGGCGACAAGCTGAATTTAGGTTATAGTAAGCACCAAGTCAGTATATACTTCATAATACACCTTTATTTTTAGCCAGCAATCAATCATACAGGTACCTGCCAAACCATGTATAACGAATATTTTGGGTTTAAAGAAGCGCCTTTTTCCATCGCTCCTGACCCGCGATATCTATATATGAC
>DROB01000006.1 GCA_011321985.1 Gammaproteobacteria bacterium
GACAGACCTTCGCTCTTATTCATCACGATACCTGTCGCCTGATCTTCTGGAATCATTTTTAATGCATCCTCGACTACCACCTGTGGTGTCTTGCCTGTCTCGATAACAAACACTACCTGACCCACCAACCCTGTCAGTATCTGTGCTTCCGGTGTCGGTAATAACGGCGGCCCGTCAAAAATAATAATCCGGTCATCATATCGCTCACCCATTTCACCGACCAGTTTTTCCATCTTTTGGCTGGACAATAATTCTGTAACAAAATCATGGTTTCTACCGGCAGGGATCAGACACAACTCGGGGATATCCGTACGCAAGATAACATCACCTACATTTATGGTTTCATCTTCCAGTACGTCAACCAGCCCGGGCTTGTTCGAAAATCCCAGCATCCGACTGGTGCCACGCTTCGCGACATCACAATCGACGAGCAACACCGTATGGTCACGCTCCTGCGCCATAGATAATGCAAGATTTATCGCTGTATGCGTTTTACCTTCACCAGGTATAGAACTCGTGACCAGGATGAGGTTGCCCTTATTGACGAGCTGCGCTGTCTTACCGAAAGCATTTGATAACAGCGGTCGTTTAATACGTCGGTAGTCATCGCTGAATGTAGGATCAAGCTGACTCCCCGGTACAAGCATATTCAGTTCCTGTAGACGTGCCCGTATCTCGATAGTCGCCCGAACACCATTAACCACCTCTGGCTTCTTGAAAAATGAAGGCGTATCGTTACCTGTCTCAGTATCTCTCGCCATCAACTCGGTAATGGTTGGCTGCGAGTTTTCCTTATTGCTCATCTAGCCCTCCCCAAGCTTCTGGCTAAAATCTGCAACGGCAGAACCAATCAACTCGGCACCCGTCTTATGAAAGGTGATAACACCACCAAAAACAAGCAGCAACAGACAGGTCACAGACAGGAAAGAGACCAGCTGTAATTTCCGCTCCCTCTTGTGCTGAGGTGACAGATACAACCTGACGGTACCCAGCACGGGCAAGCCGATCTTTTCACTGACCTGCCTCATATTAAAAAAGGTTGGCTCTAACATAAACTTTAAAAAACTCCAGGCCAGACCCGCACCCAGCGCAACAAATAATGAAGCCGCGAGTAATAGCAACCTCGCCGGACCCGATGGCTTGACCGGCACGATGGGCGGCTCGATAACACGAAAACTGATATTACTCGAACTTTGCCCTGCGTCCTGCGCCAACCTCGCTGACTCTCTTCTTTCGACCAGGCTCAGATATCGTCCCCGGGTCACTTCATAATCTCGATTAAGTTTGGACAGCCTGGCCTCCACTTCGGGGATCACATCGATATCATCCTTGAGTCGTTTCATTACCTGTCTCTTATCGGCCAGTTGAACCTTCAGTATCTCTACCTCAACACTCGCCTTGCTTAGCTCGACTTTTAATTCCTGATAGACCGGATTAAATTCCACTACTGCATCCGAGTTACTCCCGGCCGTTGCAGGTACTGCTTTTTGAGTCTCATTATCTGTTGCCTTTAATTCAGCAATCGTTGCTTTCAATGCCAGCACATCCGGATGCTGATCGGTGTATTGATTTAGCAAGCTTTCCAGTAGCTCCTGATACTTCTGTAACTTCTGCGCCCTGGAGGACTGGTATCCCGTACTGTCTATTAACGGAACCTCTCCATTCAATTGCTTTTTTAGTTCGGCGTAACGCTGGTTGGCAAGCCGCAATGCCGACCTCGTATTATCGACACTCTCCTGTGCCCGCTGGAGTCGCCCATAGTAGCTACCTTTATCATCAGGCATAAAACCAATATTGGCTTTTTTAAAGTCTGCCAGTTTTTGCTCGGCCTTTGACAGACGCTGCTCGTATTCTGTAATCTGGGTATTAAGAAACTTCTGCGCAGTAACGGTATCCGTACGGCCTGAGTTCAATGTGTTTTCGATCATATTATTGAGCAAAACAGAGACCACTTTATATGCACCTTCTGCAGAATCACCCTTATAAGAGATCTCGTATATATTGCTCCTGTCCCGCTTGCCACCACCTCTCATGTCGATATCCTTAGTCAGACGCTCGACGAGTGCCTCTTTTTCCAGAGGCGAGGTAACCCCCAGAGCCATATCGGTTTCTCTGATAACCGATAATAAATTTTCTCGGCTCAGGAGCGTCCGGCTCATCACTTTGAGCTCATCATGGGTGTCAACATCTAACGCCAGATCCTTAAGGAGAGGCTTCATTATAGACGTGGTATCAACGTAGATAACGGCACCAGCCGTGTATTGATTTGGCAGTGAAAATACAAACATCCATGCCAACAGGGCAACTACCCACGTTATGAGGAGTGCTGACCAGCGATAACGCCACATGCCATGCAGATACCCATATAGTTGATTTAATTGTTCCTGCATATAAAATTCCAGCGGTTAAAAATACTTCAGTGACTGATTATAGTTAAGTTTGGCCAGAGTAGGCTAATTGAGGCCACCAAATGAGCAAAACTTTTTCATATCAGGCCCGCGATATCCTGAGCGATTTTGTTGTCAGAACCAGGTGGGCTGGTGATATCCGGGTCCGGGCAATACATCCGGCAATGCCTGCTTTTATCGTTTATCAAGCAGTGATCTAGCCTCAGCACGCCCATCAAATTTTTCACCCGTAAGCAGCAGTGCTTCAAGTGTGGTGAATGCCGCCTGCTTATCTCCACTCTCATAGAGTGCGACTGCATAGTGATATTTTACCTCTGCAACAGTGGGCAGGTCTCTCACGGCTTCTTTCAACAACGCCAGCGCACGCTCTGCCTGGCCATTTTTTAACAGGACCCAGCCATACGTGTCTTTTATCGCCGCCGATTTATTCAGTTTGAATGCTCTTTCGGCATAGGTCAGTGCCTGAGGATCTTCACGTTTATTGTATATCCAGGCCAGATTATTAAGTACAGAGACATCATCTGGCTGTGTTTTTAAAATATTTTTGTATTCGGTGATCGCCTTATCCGTCTGACCATCCAGTTGATATGTCTCTGCCAGTTTAAACCGCATAGCGCGATCATCAGTATGCTCGAGCAACCAGTCAGTGATTACCGCATACGAGTGCTCATTACTGCTTATCTTTCGATTCATCATGAAACGCCTGAACACGAGTCTGCTGGTTTGCTCTATTTTCCAGGCAGCTTCATAAGCTTCCAGTGCCTGGTGATATTTCTGTAGACCGGCATAAGCATCAC
>DROB01000007.1 GCA_011321985.1 Gammaproteobacteria bacterium
GAGCAATATAATCAGTCACTTCCTCAATCCACATATTAACACAATGAAACTCATCCTCGGCTCAACATCCCCCTTTAGAAACACGCTATTGCAGCGGTTACACATCGATTTTGAGTGTGATGCGCCCGATATCGACGAGACCCCACTACAAGGTGAAACGGTCGAGGATATGGTGGTGCGGCTGGCCATCGCCAAAGCCAGAGCCATTTCAGATCTTCATCGAGATGCCCTGATCATCGGCTCTGACCAGAGTGCCGAACTAGAGGGTAAAAAACTAGGTAAACCCGGTAATTTTGAAAATGCATTCAAACAGCTCTCTCAGGCATCGGGGAAAAAAATAATCTTCCAGACAGGCCTGTGTCTGCTCAACACCACAACCGGCAATATCCAGAGCAGCTGCGTTCCCTACACGGTCGTTTTCAAAAAATTGACTCCGACGATGATCGAGAATTATCTCCATAAGGAAGAACCTTATAACTGTGCTGGCAGTTTCAGATCGGAAGGATTAGGGGTTGCGCTTTTTGAGCGATTCGAGGGCAGCGACCCAAATGCTTTGATCGGGCTACCCTTGATCGAGCTGGTCAACTTTCTGGATAATGAGGGGGTCTCTATTCTATAGGACACTTCTATTGGTAGTTATTTCTGTAACAAAGTCATCGCATTCCCGCTATGCTCGACTTCCAGTCGACCGAGAAAAGTCATACCAAGTAAAATCGGCCCCGGATGTTTGCCATCGATGACCAGTGCTTCGACATTTCTCTCGGTGATATCACCCACCGTCACCGATCTTAGATCAATCCGATAAGCTTTCTCGAAGCCTGATGCGGTACTCACACTTGCCGGTTTGCCATATTTATCATAACGTATGCCCAGATTTTTAGCCTGATCGGTATTCATCGAAATCGCACTGGCGCCGGTATCGACCAGAAACCGCACTGACCGTCCGTTAATATTGCCAAAGGTCAGATACATACCACCCGCGTTTTTGTATATCGTTTCTTTGTATGACTTGCGCTCAGAGAACGATGTACTGATAGCCTGGCTACTGCCTATATCATATTGTTTCTGTTCACCATCGACTTCCAGTATCGCCCCTTGTTTATTGACTGAGATAACCTTTACACCTTCAGGACTGGAGTTTCCGGAAGCGATGATATGGCGTTTACCATCGACCATCAAAACCGCCTTATTGGAAAACAGGCCCTGTACTTCGAGTTGCTCTACCGCATCAGCCACGCCGTAAAAAAAGAGCAAAGAACAGGACAGCGAAATATGCAGAAAATACTTTGTCATCAGCTTACCGGGATAAATTGTTGTATCAACAATAAACAGGATAGACTAAAAATACCGGCAATGACATCATCGAACATGATGCCGAAGCCACCATGTACATTTTTGTCAAACCATGAGATGGGCCAGGGTTTGACCGCATCAAAAAACCGGAATAATGCAAAACCGGCGAGCAGCCAGAGCCAGCCATGCGGTGCTATCGACATGGTAATTAAAAATCCGGCTACCTCGTCATATACGATACCAGAATGATCATGCACTCCAAGTTTTTTCGCTGCATGAGCACACAACCATGAACCCGTTGCCAGAACAAAAAAAGTAACCAGGAGATAGAGCAGCAAGGTCTGTTGCTGCAAAAAGTAGACCAGCGGCACCGTCAACAACGTACCCGCTGTTCCGGGAGCGATGGGAGATAAACCACTACCGAGACCCATCGCAATAAAAACGAGAGGATCTTTCAATTCACTGATACAGATTTTTCTGTTTTTCTCTGACATAACATTAAAAATGCCGGAAACCGGTACTGAGAAATTCGACCACACTATCGTTGTCATCAACAAAGGATAGCTCATCAGTCTCTACGATATCACCTATACAACTCAGTCTTAATTTGTACCGTTCAGCCAGTGTTTCCACCGCGGTCTGGTCCTGCCGGCTTACAGTAAAACACAACTCGTAATCATCGCCATGTGCCAGTACCATAGTCCAGTCCACCTTGTTCTTGTCATACTCCCTGAAATAATGCTCAGCACTCGACGATAGTGGTATATCTGATAATCTGATCCGGGCACCACAATGGCTGGCTTCGATGATGTGGCCAAGATCGGCAACCAGGCCATCAGAAATATCGATGGCACACCTGGAATACGCTGTCAGTGCCTCTGCAAACCGCACCCTGGCTTCTGGACGCTCAAGCTTTTTGACACAGTATGACAGAACATCATCATCTATATTTTTCAGCACAGCAGATAAACCGATGGCGGCATCACCCAGCTCTCCTGTGACATAGATCTTGTCACCTGTTTCAGCTCGATCACGACGCAATGCCCTGCCTCTCTCACAAAAACCCATCGCCTGGATGGTTATGGATAAGTCTCCCCTCGTAGTATCACCACCTATCAGATTGATATCGAATTCAGAGAGAATCACTTTGACCTCATCTGAAAATGCCTGTAACCAGGCTCCGTTGACTTCGGGTAAAGAGATGGCCAGCGTGAGCCAGGCAGGAGTAGCACCCATCGCCGCAAGGTCACTCAGATTAACCATGATTGCCTTGTATGCAATATCTTTAGCTGATGTATGCTCCGGAAAGTGCACTCCAGAGATAAAGGTATCGGTCGTGACCAGTAGTTGCTGCCCATCAGGAACAGAGACGATAGCACAGTCATCGCCACCAGCGAGTACTACATCGTCACGAGAGGCCGCGAAGGAAAAATACTTTTTTATGATATCAAATTCGGAATCATTCATAAAAAAGTCCGGGGGTTAAAGATGAGATCAGGACCCAGCCGATTGTACTTCGATATGCCTTATCTCTTTTGCTACCTTGTCCAGAACTGCATTGACAAAAGTATGGCTGTTCTCGGCACAGAATTCTTTTGTTATATTAACGGCTTCATTCAGTACCACACGATAGGGCACATCAAACCGGTTGATGAACTCATAGGTCGCCAGACGCAGGATCGCGCGTTCTACCGGGTCAACAGACTCGATACTCCGTGGCATATTTTTTTCAAGAAAAGGATCGAGCTCACTGATAGAAGAAGCGACACCACTGACCATCTCGGAAAAAAAATCAGAATCGAACTTCGACATATTATTCTCGTCGAAAAATTGCTGCTTGATATCGGTGATACTATCCCCCGTCATCTGCCACTGATAGATAGCCTGCATCGCCAGACGGCGAGACTTTCCCCGGGCCTTAGCCTGACCTTTCTGGGCCTGACCTTTTTTCGAATCTACCTGTTTCAAATCGGACATAGACTGTGATGGACTAACCCAGGGCTTTAAATATATTGACCATCTCGATCGCAGCCGCCGCAGCTTCTGAACCTTTATTACCGGCTTTAGTGCCGGCACGTTCGATGGTCTGCTCAATGTTCTCTGTAGTCAAGATACCATTGATAACCGGCAAC
>DROB01000008.1 GCA_011321985.1 Gammaproteobacteria bacterium
AGGATACTATGTCTTTACCCTGGTATGTCGCTGCTCTGGGTGCTGCTGTGACCTGGGGAATCTATTACCCCCTGGTTGATATGGCATTGAAGCGAATCTCGTTATTCAGCATTATCTTGCTGAGCATGATCCCTGTATTTCTGGTTTTACCGCTATTTCTAAAGACGGTAAACCAGGATATCGAAATTGTGAGATCGTTGCCGGTTGAGGAGCAGTGGGCTATTGCAGCTATCGGTCTGATAGGATTGTTTGGTGAGGTCATGGTCTATCTTGCCATCTCAGGTAAAAATGCCACGCTGGCGAGTCTGATCGAAATGACCTATCCGGTGTTCGTCGTTTTATTCGCGTATCTTTTTTATCAGCAGACGCACGTGACCACCAGTGTATTTATCGGCGGGTTGTTGATACTGACGGGTGCTGGAATGATTATCTACAATAACCAGTGAGCTACCCTAGGGCAGATGATTTTTTATGATGGAATAGATTTCAGGGCGTTCTTCCTGCATCTCTTCTCTGGTCAGGCCTTCTAATGAGTGTGGATATTTTAACCAGTCTGAAGTCTCATGGATAACATAATCAGGTTCTATCGTTACCTGATTTCTACTGGGTTTGTAATACGGTACGGCGATACGGATATCACCCGGTGTGTTGAGTCGTGCCTTACTGCGTAGTTGGTCTATTATTGCTTCGACAGAACGTCCGGTATCGAAGACATCATCGACTATTAGCAGGCGGTCGTGGTGTTGCATGTTTTTTATCAGATAATCCATGCCCGAGACCTTGACCTCGCGAGTCTGATTATCGATGCCGGTATAAGAAGAGGTCCGTATGGCGATATTGTCGGCATGCACACCGTGGAAATGCAGATATTCCTGAACGGCGATACCGATAGGTGCACCACCACGCCATACAGCGATAATGAATGTGGGTTTAAAACCACTCTCGAGAATTTTATGTCCCAGCCTAAAGGAATCTTCCAGTAGACCCTGAGCGGTAAGGTAGACTTTTTTCATGTTCTAAACAGTATATTTCAATTCACTATTCTTTTACAATGGATGGATGCAAAAGATATTCCTTGATGAAGAGACCCTGATCCTGGATTCTTTTAAACTGGGGGTCAAGATTTTTGAAAGTGGTTTTAAGCCCACGTTTATCGTTGGTTTATGGCGTGGTGGCAGCTCCGTCGGTATCTATGTGCAGGAATGCCTGCAGACACTGGGTATCGAAACTAATCACATTTCATTACGGACATCTTATCGCGGTCAGCCTTACTATCATGAGATGGCGACAGCGCCGGTTTCAGATATCCGGGTTCACGGTACACAGTATCTGCTCGAAAACCTCAATGCGGATGATTCACTCCTCATCGTCGATGATGTTTTCAGTACCGGTAAAAATATCGAAGCCGTTATCAACCTTCTACGACATCGTCTGAAAAGAAATATGCCGGAGAATGTCAGGGTCGCGACACTCTGGCAACGTCCTTCTTTCAAGGCGGTAGACATCAAGCCGGATTTCACCTTGCATCAGACCGAAAACTGGCTGGTTTTTCCTTATGAGATGAGCGGTCTGACACTCGAAGAAATCAAACAGCATAAGCCCTACCTCGTTCCGCTCATCGAGCAGGAGTGCCTTGAATAAATCCTGGCTTATTGCGTGCCCGTCCAGGGCTGCGAGGGAGTGAGAAAAATAGCTAAATATTCAGCTAAAATACGGTGCTATTCGCATACACCCTGTATAATTAGATCCAATATCAATGCATTTTTACCTGAGATGAAAAAAAATACGCGTAACTACAAAGTGGGGCAGACCCGGCTCGAAAATCAGAAAAAGATTCTTGAAGCGGCCGAAGTCGAATTTGCTAACCACGGATTTAAAGGTGCGTCGATGTCGAACATTGCTGATATGGCTGAACTGCCGAGAGCAAACGTTCATTATTACTTCAAAAACAAGCAGGAGTTGTACCTGACAGTGCTGATGGATATCGTCACGCTGTGGAATGATGCATTCAATCAGATTAAACCTGAGGATGATCCGAAGGATGCGATACAGGCATACATCCGTGCGAAAGTGATGTACTCGAAAAAGAACCCTCTGGCTTCAAAGATTTTTGCCAATGAGATCATCCATGGTGCCGTCCATTTCCGTCAGTATCTGGGGACTGAGTACCGTGAGTGGATACGGGGTAAACACGATGTTATCCAGTCCTGGGTTGATCAGGGGAAAATGGATTCCATTGACCCTTTCCACCTGATTTTTCTTATCTGGAGTTCCACTCAGTATTACGCCGAACATGCCATCGAGGTCAGTACTACGCTGGGCAAGAAGAACCTCACTGCGAAAGACTTCGAGGCGGTCGTCGACAGTTTAAGCCACATCATCATCAAGGGCTGCGGTATCAAGTAATCTTTAATTCTTGTCAAAGTAGCGTTTCGCCAGATCAGTTGCACATTGGCGATGTTGATGCATTAACTGCTGCAGATCGATACCGGCAATCTCTCCCTTTTCTACGCGCCATTCACCTGCGATCATCACATAATCGGCTCTGTCTGCGCCACATAGAACCAGTGCAGCGAGAGGGTCACCGGCACCGCTGAACCGGGGTTCGTCCAGATTAAAAAGTGCCAGGTCTGCTTGCATACCGGTCGCTATAGAACCGATGTCTTTTCTTCCGAGGCAGGCCGCTGAGCCCTGTGTCGCCCAGCGTAAAGCGTCCAGATGAGAGACCTTATCCGCGCCGTATTTTAATCGTTGTAGCAAAAATGCCATGCGCACTTCCTGGATCATATTTGAACCATCGTTAGAGGCCGAACCATCGACTCCGATACCTATCGGGCTACCGGCTTTTTCCAGTGAGTTCGCAGAGCAGATGCCCGATGCTAAAATCATATTGGAGGATGGGCAGTGTGTGATACCGACACCGGCTTCCCCCAGCCGGGAGATTTCCTCATCGTCGAAATGGATGCCATGTGCCAGCCATGTCCTGTCATTTAACCAACCGACACTGTCCAGGTAATCCAGCGGTCTGAGCCCGGATCGCTCCAGGCAAAAATCGGTCTCATCATGCGTTTCAGCCAGGTGGGTATGCAGGTGTACATCGTACTTCTGTGCCAGATCAGCGGAGGCACGCATCACCTCTGAGGTGACAGAGAAAGGCGAGCAGGGAGCCAGTGCGATCTGTATCATGGCATCGTCATCATTTTGGTGATAGCGCTGGATAACGCGTTCGCTGTCTTCGATGATAGCTTCTTCTGTCTGGATGACAGTACGTGGCGGCAGACCACCTTCGTCTTCACCGAGACACATCGAGCCACGTGTCAGTGTTGCTCGAATACCTAATTCTTCAGCTGCTTCGACCTGTAGATCTACCGCGTTTTCCAGACCTGCAGGAAACAGGTAATGATGATCGGCAGCAGTGGTGCATCCTGAGAGCAACAGCTCTGCCAGAGCCAGCCTGGATGAACAGGCGATGTCATCGGGTCGTAATCCGGCCCATACCGGATACAGGCTCTTCAGCCAGGGGAACAGGGGTTTATCGAGTGCGGTGGGAAATGCACGGGTCAGCGTCTGGTAGAAGTGATGGTGGGTATTGATCAGCCCCGGTAATATAACATGCCGGGATGCATCAAAAATAATATCGACCGGTACTGAAGGTTCCTGCCCGGTGGCGAGTAGTTCGCTGATTTTATTGTTTTCGATAACCAGCCCTGCCGAGAGATTTCTGTCTTCTTTTCTCCCGGTATAGGTAGCTAGCGGATCTTTTATCCAGAGTCGATGGTTCTTCATAAGTTAAAATTTTAAAATAGTTATAACGAAATACACAGCAGGTTGATGATAAAAAACCCTGCAT
>DROB01000009.1 GCA_011321985.1 Gammaproteobacteria bacterium
CAGAGGGACAATAACTCTTTCCAGTCAGGCATCTTCAGTGTAAAAACACTCTCCAGATTTGTCAGCGCCAGTTGAGAGTTCATCGGCCGAATCGCTGGCGTCGGGTATTCAGATGTAGGAATTGCCTTCAACTCTTTAAGTGCTAGTTTCACACTCAGTCGACTGTTCGCCTGCGCAACAATCTCCTCCGTAAAACCAAACCAGCTGGTATGACCTGAACTCGTTAAATGATAAAGGTCTGAAGAAAAAATCCCCGCATGCCTTTCTTTGATGGTCTGCTGCAGGCATAAAACAGTCGTATCCGAGATCAGCCTGGCCGAGGTTGGCGAGCCGGTCTGGTCGTCCACGATGCTTAACACTTCTCTTTCCTGGGCAAGTTTTAACATGGTTAACAGAAAGTTATGCGCCCTTGAAGCATAGACCCAGGAGGTACGCAAGATCAGATAATCGCAGCCCGACGATTGCACGGCTATTTCACCAGCTAGTTTCGTGCGGCCATAAGCATTTACCGGATTAGCTTTATCTGCTTCGACGTAAGGGCTTGTCTTGGTGCCATCAAACACGTAATCCGTCGAGTAATGCACCAGTAGTGCGCCTAATTTCAGTGCTTCATCTGCAAGAATCCCTGGAGCCACACCATTGATATCCATCGCCAATGCCTCTTCCTCCTCCGCTCTATCAACCGCAGTATAGGCGACAGCATTGCAGATAACATCGGGTTTTATTTGCTGCACAATCTGACGAAGGTTTTCTGGCTCGGAAAAATCTGCCTCATCAGCATCGAGCGCAACAATTTCACCGAAGGCCTGCAGTGACCGGTTAAGCTCCCAGCCAAGCTGGCCATTTTTTCCGAACAGTAAAATTTTCATTTGAAATAATCGGCCTCTTCAAACCGCGCCCCCAGTACATCTTTCTCCGAGACCATCGGTTCACCTGCATAGCGCCAATCTATCGCCAGACTGGCATCATTCCATTTTATACAACGTTCGTACTCAGGCGCGTAATAATCCGTGGTTTTATACAAAAATTCGGCCGTGTCTGATAAGACGACAAAACCGTGCGCAAACCCCTGCGGGATCCATAACTGGCGTTTATTATCGCCTGATAATATAACGCCAACCCACTGCCCAAAGGTTGGTGAAGACTCCCTGAGATCAACCGCAACATCAAACACCTCACCGCTGCAGACACGCACTAATTTCCCCTGCGGGTTTTTTATCTGGTAGTGCAAACCACGCAATACGCCTTTCGAAGATTTTGAGTGATTATCCTGTACGAAATCTGCTTCTATACCTGTCGCCTGCTGAAAAGCCCGCTTATTGAAACTCTCGAAAAAAAAACCACGCTCGTCACCGAACACTTTTGGTTCGATGATTATTACATCCGGAATTTTTGTTGGTTTCACATTCATACAGGTCGATGTGGTTAGGGATAGGGAATCGCGGAATAAATTCCGCTCCTACTGTTCAGGTTAGTACGTCTTCTTCGGCGCGACGTAATAGATATTGACCATACTGGTTTTTTTTCAGCGGCTGCGCCAGCTCGATTAACTTTGCTTTATCGATATAACCCATTTCAAAAGCGATCTCTTCAATACACGCCACCTTTAGCCCCTGCCGGTTTTCGATGGTTTGAATATAGTTCGAAGCTTCCAGTAAACTCTCATGCGTACCGGTATCCAGCCAGGCGTAACCACGGCCCATAAGCTCGAC
>DROB01000010.1 GCA_011321985.1 Gammaproteobacteria bacterium
ATTTAACGTGCTATATACCTTGACACGCCTGGACGGATAAAAGGTTCCATTGACGGGAAAGTTATCTCCCACTCATCGAGAGTGACAATCAGAGAATATAACCTCAGGAGATACGATGAAATAATCAGTGTTCCCCCACCCTGTTTTCAGACACTTTTAAAAGATGCCAAACAATTTATTCTCTTCCCTGTGCTTTCGAAGCAGTTCGATGATCGCTTTATCCTGAACCAGCTCGGCCAGATCCATCGCCTGCTCACGTTTATTATTTCTGATTCCTGTATTAGCACCCGCATCCAGCAGTAACTTTACAGATTGACTGTCTTTGGCGATTACCGCGAGCATCAGGGCCGTGTTACCGATATTATTCTTAATATCCAGATCCGCCTTGTTGCTGATCAAAACGCCGACAATTTTATTATTCCCTCGACTGGCCGCCATCATCAGCGGTGTATTACCGTCTTCAGCTATACCATCTACAGCAATGCCTTCTTTAATCAGTAAAGATACAACACTGGCATTATTCAGCTTTGCTGCCTGGTGTAATAAGGTTAGACCCTTTTTATCCTTACTGTTGATTTCGGCATGATTTTTTATCAGAAATTTTACCGTCGATGCTTTGGCCGAACCGATCGCATACCAGAGGGCATCGTGATCCGAAGCATCCTTCACGCTGACATCGGCTCCCGCCCTGACCAGACGTATGATAGTAGGCAGTGTCATCGTCGTCACCGCCACCATCAGGTCGCTTCTGCCATTCACCAGCGTGTTAACCGGGTGTGCCTTGTTCTCCAGTAACAACTTACAGGTTTTTTCGTGTTTGTTCCTGATCGCCAGTGATAACGCATTTTGATGCGTCTTGTCACTCGCCCTGACACCCGCATGTGCCGCCAGCAGGATTCCGATGATCTCATCCTTCCCCTGCTCTGCCGCCCACATCAGCGGTGTCTTGCCATCACCGTCCGTACGATTAACATCTGCACCATGTTTTATGAGCTGACGGATAATTTTTTCATGGCCCTGCGCAGCGGCCCGGGTCAACGGCGTATGCCCTTCATGGTCACGTTTATTGGGATCAGCCCCTTTTTTCAATAGAGCGGCAGTTACATCATCCTGTCCACGCCAGACTGCGATCATCAGCGGTCGCCAGTTCTTATAGATACCGGTCGCACTCTTATCCAGGACAGACATCTTCTGTCTTACCGTCAGGCTATTTTTTTTCACCGAGGGTAATCTGGCACCGTATTTTTTCAGCAGCTTTACGGTCGCCCTGTACGGTTTTTTAGCCGCCAGCATGATCGCTGTCTCACCTTTACGATTTTTTGTTCGTACCGGTGATTTCTTTTTCAGCAACACAGAGACGATCGATTTATTTCCTTTTGCTGCTGCCAGCATCAACGCAGTATTGCCATTGGCATCGAGGTAACCGATCCTTGCTCCCTTCCTGATCAGATCGTTGAAGATATTTGTCACTCCCAGAGATGCGGCGATCAGGAGTGGTCTATCACCGTATTTATCCCCGGCATTCACATCGGCACCGTGTTTGAGCAGTAACTTGACGATACTCCTGTTCTTTTGAGAGACCGCTTCCAGGAGTATCGGTCGTTGATGGTCATCGCGCAGATCGGCATCCACGCCCTGCTCCAGCAGGAGTTTTACGGCATCAGCATCGCCCGAAGCGACAGCCTGCAGGAGTGCCTGCTCCGGGTCATCAACCGTATCGACCAGTACAGAGGTTATCTCACCTGATTGAATTTTTTCTAATCGCTTCCTGGCATTGTTATGCCCCTGCTTGACCGCTGCCGTATACCAGTAGATGGCTTTTTTTCTGTCTGTTTTTACACCGACACCTTCCTCATACAGGACACCCATCGAATACTGTGCACGTTTGTATCCCTGTCTGGCCGACTTTATCATCCACTTTGCTGCCTTTGTCGAACTCGCGCGCGTCCCCTGCCCCTTCCGGTACATCACTGCCAGTTGATACTGCGCCTGCTTATCGCCCCTGGCTGCCAGCGGTTTGAGGATACTGACGGCCTTGCTGAAATCCTGCGTACGGATCGCCAGTTTTGCATCCGCCAGAGTGGCACCTGCAATCGCTGACCCTGCATTCAGAGCCAGCAAAAAAATGACAAATAATTTTGCTAAAAAATGTTTCACCTGAAGATCCTGGAATTATTTCGCCATAGACATAATGCTGTTATTTCTGTACTGATCATGCCGTGCCAAATTTTGTTTCAACGATTATACCGATATCTTTCAAAAAGCCCGTCGGTAAGATACCACCCGCACATACGATGATGGCATCATTAGCGATGGTTACTTCACCGTCTTCCGTATTGATCACCACGGTGTCTTTCTCGATATGATTTACCGTGGTTTTCATCTGTAAGTTCAGCCGACCCGCTTTTGCCGCCGCTTCGATATTATTACGATTTTTTTCCTTGGCTCGTGAGAAGGCTTCACTGCGATACGAGATCGTCACCGTGGTTCCCGGCTCTTCGGAGATACTGACCGCGGCCTCGAGCGCACTATCACCACCCCCTACGATCAACACATGCTGGTTTTTATACTGCGCAGGGTCGATCATACGGTATACGACCTTGGTCTGTTCCTCACCGGGAACACCCAGTTTCCTGGGCGTTCCGCGGCGACCGATAGCCAGCACGATCGCACGAGTATGATATTCCGTCGTGCCGGTTTTAACATGGAAGCCGGTCGCTTCGGGCTCTACCGTTTCGACACGTTCTCTCTCCCTTATCTCCAGGCCCGCCTGCTTCACGATACCTTCCCAGAATTCCATCAGGGCTTCTTTTGTCGTCTCATTGAACGGGGTTTTCCCTATGATGGGTAACACCACAGGAGAAGTCATCACTATTTTGCCACGCGGGTAATGCGAGACCGTCCCTCCCAGTGAGTCCTGTTCCAGTATGACGAAATCCAGCTTTTTTTCCGTTGCCGCCAGCGCGGCACCTAAACCCGCCGGGCCGGCACCGACGATAACAACGTCGATCACGCCATCACCTTTCCCTTTACCGACACCATCGATCTTGCAGACCGAGTCAATTGCCTGCGCCCCCTGTGTGACCGCATTACGGACCAGCCCCATACCACCCAGTTCTCCGGCGATAAATATACCGGGTACGTTAGTCTGAAACTCATGGTCTACCTGCGGGATGTCGACACCCCGCTTTTCCGTACCGAACACCAGCTCGATCGCGTCAAATGGGCAGGCTTTTTTACACGCACCATGACCGATGCAATGTGTCGGATTAACCAGATGGGCTTTCCCATGAATCACACCCAGTACATTTTTAGAGCTCTCAGGACAGGCTTTCACACAGGTACCGCAGCCCAGGCAGCGAGTATGGTCTACCAGAGGATGGATCGAAGCCGGTTCGGTCATGCCAGAGGAAACCGATTCCTCGAGAACCTGTTTACCCACCTTGTGTTTCTTCGACTTACCCCAAAGATAAAACAGCAGTATGGCAACCAGCGGCAAGCCATAAAACAACAACATCAACATCTCAGACCCTCTCGAACAAAATTGTACGGACAGAACAAAAGCAGAAAATCAACCTGACACCTTATAAATCGAAGGCTAAAAGATCACCTGACTAATTCTAGATTGCCCTTCTCCAACTAGTGACGAAATATAGACAAAAAATGTCGAAAAATGGACAAAATTAATGTTTCTGGGCACAATTCGCCGGATTATACTATATAATCTGTCTTATAATGAATTCCTAGAACTATTCTATCGTGTCACGCCAAGCTTTCGACCTGCTTGCTGACTTCAAATGTTACAAAATACCACCGTATATCACCTGAAATCAGGTGTTTTTTTGTCAACTATTATTAGAACTTTCTAATGTATGCTAAGCAATCTATTTAATATCATCCGATCCTATTTTTTTACCGTTGCCGTGCTGGCCGCGCTCTCTATCGGATGGTTACGTCGCGACAACAATTATCTAAGTGCTGAAACCGGCACAGGTTATATACTGGGCATCGTCGGTGGCAGCCTGATGATTATCTTGCTGCTGTATCCACTCAGCAAACGCCAACCACTACTCACACGGCTCATACCGATACGTTACTGGTTCGGTATACACATGTTCCTGGGCACGGTCGGCCCTATCCTTATCCTGTTTCATTCCAATTTCAGTATGGGATCCACCAATAGTTCGATAGCATTAATCTGCATGCTACTGGTTGCCGGCAGCGGTGTCTTCGGTCGATATTTCTACACTCATATCCACCACGGTCTGTACGGAGCGAGTCTGTCGTTTAAAGAACTCAAACAAAAAATGGCAGACGACCATGCAGAACTGGTCAGCCTTTATGCTGAAGATGAGAAACTGAATAGTCAACTGGAGAGGATGGAAAAAAAGGCACTGCAACCCTATACCAACCTGTTCAAAAGTCTCTGGCATATTATCGCTCTGGCATTTAATGCACCGCGCATGAAAAGAAAAATAATGCGTCTATTAAAAAAGAGCTCCCGGCAAAATAGTGACAACA
>DROB01000011.1 GCA_011321985.1 Gammaproteobacteria bacterium
CGAAGATTTCGTCGTCAGTAATGGTGATAATATCTACAAAAAAGACATCTACCAGGCGGTCATGTCCAGTGAAGAACCAGAGACGATACAGCTGACGATCGATAGAAAAGATGAGTATGATGAAGATGACATGAAAGTGTTACTGGATGCCGATCAAAATATTTTACGGGTGTCGAAGCAGATACCGGTAGGCGAAGCGCAATGTGAATCACTGGGCCTGGTTCTGGTTAAGGGTGAGAGGTGCCGGAACATTTTTCATCGAAAAATTATGGAGATGGTCCGTGATGCAGATCTGATGGATATGTTCTGGCTGGATATATTCAACAGTCTCGTTCAATCAGGTGAGACTGTTCACGTTTGCGAGGTATCGCATGAGGACTGGGCTGAGATAGATTTTCATCCTGATGTTGAGATGCTGCAAAAATCTATCACAGCTAATGTTTTTAGCTAGGGTAGCTCTTAACAGGTATGGATCGAACAGATTTTGGTTTAAAACATTCTGCTACGAAGCGTGGAGTGCGTGCCATAGCCGAGTATCGGGCAAGACCATCGCGAAGATCAACAGCATAGAAGTGGGGCGTTTTAAGTCACGAGATATCGATCCATGATTTGCTCAGAGGTTTCCTTGTTTATCGTAAATTTTTCTATATTAAATAAAGTTAGTCGTTATGCCTGAATATAATATCGCATATTATGTTAATGATAATATCCAGCATTTCCCACCCGTTCTGAGGCTGCAGGAAAAGTTGCCTGGTCTGATACTGGTGCGCGGTGAAAAGATACTCGAGCATATAAGATCCAGGTATCCGGAATTTTTAAACCGGACATTCCTGGTGAAGAATAATCACCAGAGTCGAAAATTATTATGGGAACACAGGATCAGGTTGATCATCTATCCAGCATTTCGAAATTTAAACAGGGTGCTTGCGGTCGAAATTTTTCATGGTGGAGTATCTGATAAACGTTATTTGGAGAGTATCAGAATAACGAGATATGACCTGATACTGTTCACGGGAAAATTATCATGTGATAAGGTAAAAAATGCAAATCTGCTAGACAAGATCATTAGCTGGGAGGTTGTCGGTTATCCAAAGTTTGATCCTTTCTGTGATGAAACGCTCGAATATTCCCCTGTTTTTGACAATAAAAATCGAACAGTATTATACGCGCCTACATGGATATCCATCACTAAACCAGGGGCAAAAAAACACAGGTTTTCACAGTATGGTGAAAGTTCTCTGCCATTATGGGGTCTGGATATCCTTAAAAACATCCCGGACGATACCAATCTGATCGTGAAGTTTCATAGTTTGATCCATAAAGGAGGTACGTCCATACATGAAGAGATGGAGCGTTACGTGAGTGACAATAATTTAGGGCACAGGATCAAGCTCATCTATGACGATAATATAGTCCCGTATATGGCTCAGGCCGGTATCATGATATCTGATATATCTGCGGTGTGTTATGAATGGTTTCATTTTGATCGGCCGATTATATTCGCTAACCCGGCCCCGGAGCATTACCAGGCTACGGATGATATATCTTCAAATACCTATGCATGGCAGACCGGAGATATAATCAATGATTCCAGTGATATATCTCGCCTGATAGAGAGCAATTTTACCGAGGACAGGCATCAGAAGAAAAGAAATGAGATCTTTCATTACTCCTTATACCGGCCTGACGGGAAAGCTGCCGACCGCCAGGCTGAATCGATAAAGAAACTATATGATAATTATCGGCATATTCCATATACCTGGTTTTATTTTAGTATGTTGTGCAGGCATATTGGCAGGTGGTTTTATATGAATGCTGTAGTACGCCTGGTAATCAAAAAATAGTGAGCTCCAGGTGGCGGCTCTGATGGATCGAGGGGTACAGCAGGCAGAAAAGCTGCGTACTAATCAAAATCATTTTTCAGAGCTTCGATCACCTTAAATGCTCCCAGGATGTCTTCTTTTGATATCGATAAGAAGCCAGTCAGGGATTTCTTTAACTGAGTGGTGGAGATATCTCTGGTCCTCTCAAAGTACTGTACCTCGCAGTATTCTTTTAAAAACTCGAACTCACCTTCCCAGTCATCACCCATGGCGAATAGAGAGATATCGTACTTTTTTATATCTGAAATTTTTTGATCCCAGCTATCTTCCGGGATGACTCTATCGACGCATTTTATGTTTCTGACAATCTCAGCACGTTGTTGGTATGGGATAAGGACCGTTTTATTTTTTATCTTATTGAAAGGGTCGGTGGATACGGCAACAATCAACTCATCCCCCTGTGCAGCAAGGCGTTGTAGTAACCTCAGGTGGCCTATATGGAACATATCAAAGGTCCCGTATGTGATGACGCGTTTTTTTATTTCTGCCATGGCTTTTCCAGTAATAATGAACCTCGATAACAGGGCTATCTGCATGGAGATGTCTGTATGGGCCGTGTGCTGAGTTTAACATATGGTGTGGTGGTGTGTTCATGATGTACCATCACAGGCCTGAAGAGGACCATGATTGATCTACCCGTTTAAATATTCATGGAGATGGGGGGGTAGAGCAGCCTGTATATTGATACCTCATCTGGGCAGGCAGTGTGTATATAACGTGGTTTTTATAATGTTATAATGTTTCGGAGAAGCTAAATATAATATCCAGCTCCAGGTAAATCCCGATATCAAACTGCCGTAGTTATCATCATGAAAATATTGCG
>DROB01000012.1 GCA_011321985.1 Gammaproteobacteria bacterium
AGCCACCTCTGGAAGAGGAGGGCTTCACTATAAAAACCTGTCTGTAACCATTCAGGTATGTCATCTGCCCGGTCGGGTAGAGTCACTGGTTCTCTCATAATCGTGCATATGTCCAACCTTCCTCGAGTTTCTCTAATATTTCATCGATAGCTGCAGGAATTTTTTTTGCCTCAGGTAACAGTATGACTTCACCATCTTCTTTTATTCGGGTGGCTTCCATGGCAACGCCACAGGCCAGAAATTTAACATTGTCGTATCTATTTGACAGGGATGTGATCTTTTCAGCATAAGGTGATCCTTGTCTCAACAAGGCCAGCCCCTTGATGCTGGCAACGAGTTCTAATCTTATATCCGTGTGCGCTTCTTCAGAGGTGGCCAGTATGGTCTCAATTTTATTTAGTGCGTTGGAGACCTCGTATTTATCCATGGTATTGATGTGTACCAATATTTTTTTTATGTTTAAGTTGACCGGATCAAAATCATCGACCACGGTAAATATCGGAGTAATATTTTTCTCAGACTCACTGGCTATGAACCAGCCACTGAGCATGCCTATACTTAGTATTATAGATGCAGCTATCGCCGCGTAGTTCTTTGAGAACGACTTCCTGGTGCGGGCCGAATTCTTGATAGATTTATCTACCGGGAGATTGCGGTATGCCATAGATAACATATCCATATCATATTTTATCTCATTCACGGTTTTCAGTAATTCAGGGTCATCGTTAATTGATTTGAGAACTTCTGTCTGTTCGGTGTCGCACAGCTCATGATCTATGTATGCATGTAGTTGTGCTTCGGTGATTTTTTTATTATCAGTCATTTTATACTCCTGATATTAGAGCTGGATCGCTTTTTCTTCGTCTCCGAGATGCTCAGATATTCTCTTAGAGATTTTCGGCTGCGATACAGGCGGCTCATCACGGTGCCGATGGGTAAGTCAAGTATGTTCGCTACCTGGCCGTAAGAAAATCCTTCGATCGCGATCAGTGATAGTACTTCGCGATGTTCCTCTTTTAATTTACTCATGGCGGCATGTATACGACGTACTTCTTCTTTTAGTTGGCTATTGGATTCGGGGGTGTCCGGGTATGAAAGATTATTTTCATCATCTACATCGCTATGATATTTATGTGTGCGGCAATGATCTCGCCATTTATTAACAAGAACTTTGAATGACCAGCGTTTCAGTGAGTCAGCATCCGGTATCTTGTGCCTGTTGACCAGTGCGGTTTCGATTGTGCTCTGTACCAGATCAGCCGCCAGATATTCTTCATGACAGAGTGAATATGACAGACGGTACAGGTGCTCCCATAACGCTTCAAGGTCATGTCTGAACTGCTTCGATTTATTGTAGTGACCAAACATAGGTGTGTACTTGTTGTGTAAGGCTATAGTCAAGGGCTGTCTGATCAAGATAGTGATGTGTCTCGATGACAACGTATCTGATGGTTGAGCCAGCCAACGTTTTAAGGTTCATGGCTCAGGTCCACCTGGCCCGGGTAAGTTCAGGCCTTCTCTGGTTAAAACGAATGAAAGTGGTATTTATTCCCGAATACATGTTCAGGGCACGATAAATTAATAGAGGTGCCCTTTATATGTTAATGAAATAAAAATGTGGTTCATTCGTTTATTTATGGAAGCCTGGATTAGCTTATCCGTGGATAAGCAGAGTTTTTTATCAGTATAGATGGCAGGTTTTTCAGGTGGGTATATTCGATTACTGTGGAGAATGAAGATATGTTATTAAATCGTCGACAACTTTTAAAGGGTATCGTTGGAAGTGTTGCCACCAGTTTTATGGCATCGCCTGTTTTTTCCCAGGCTGAAACAAAGTCAAAAATCAGAGCGGTTGCCTTCGATGGGTTTCCAATATTTGACCCAAGGCCAGTATTTGTGCTGGCAGAGTCTCTTTTTCCGGGAAAGGGTAAGGCTTTGGGCCAGGCGTGGAGGATTAGACAATTTCAGTATCAATGGTTACGGGCATTATCGGGACAATATGTAAATTTCTGGCAGGCGACAGAGGACGGTCTGGTCTATGCGGCCAAACAATTAAAGCTTGATCTGACTATTGAGAAACGTGAACAGTTAATGGCGGGGTATCTCAACCTTAAAACATGGCCCGATGTCATCCCTGCACTTGAGCAATTAAA
>DROB01000013.1 GCA_011321985.1 Gammaproteobacteria bacterium
GTAAAACGCTGGATGAAGCGCAGGCTATCAAGAATACACAGATCGCTGAGGAACTGGCATTACCGCCGGTCAAGATCCACTGTTCGGTGCTCGCTGAAGATGCCATCAATGCAGCTATCAGTGACTACAGAGAAAAGAACTAAACCGTCATAAATAAACGTCGTCGAGAGAAAAAACATGGCCATTACATTAACTGAACCTGCAGCAGAACGAGTCAGAACTTTCCTTGCTAACAGGGGTAAAGGGGTCGGTCTACGCCTGGGTGTGAAAACGATGGGTTGTTCGGGTATGTCTTATGTGCTCGAGTTTGTCGATGACATAAACCCGGAAGATGAAGTGTTCGAAGATTCGGGTGTAAAGGTCATCGTCGATAAAAAGAGCCTGGTCTATCTCGATGGGACCGAGCTTGATTACACACGGGAGGGCCTGAATGAAGGCTTTAAATTTAACAACCCGAAAGAAAAAGCAGCATGTGGTTGTGGTGAGAGTTTTACCGTCTGAAACGAATAGTTAAATACAGTTGTGTCTGAAGAAATCCTTACCAGCAACTTTTTCGAGTTGTTCGGTCTTCCTGTCTCATATCGCGTGGACCTGAATCAGGTCCAGCAGCGATATATGGTGCTACAGAAGCAGGTGCATCCTGACAACTTCGCTAACGGTAGTGATCAGGAAAAACGTATATCGATGCAACAGACATCATGGATCAATGAGGCTAAAGCCACACTGGAAGATCCGGTAGCGAGGGCGATATATTTACTAGGATTAAAGGACATTGATTTTAGTCTGGAAAATGAAACGACCATGGATGCAGGATTTTTGATGCAACAACTGGAGATGCGAGAGCGGCTGGAAAATATCCAAAGTGAAAGCGAGCCTCTCGACAGACTCGAGGGCATGGCCGAAGAAGTAAAAGCAGCTGCCACTGTCATGATGGATGGCTTCGTGAAATCGTTCGAGGATGAGCGACTGGACGAAGCTCGTGAATGGATTCGCAAATTACAGTTCATGCAAAAAGCAAAAAAAGAGATCAACACGTTGATCGGCGACATCGAAGATGAGTTGATGAGTTAGCGAGCCTGACTCACCGGGGTATTATGGCACTTATACAGATAGCAGAACCAGGCGAATCGACGACCGCGCACCAGCACAAACTTGCGGTGGGTATCGATCTGGGTACGACTAATTCACTGGTTGCGACCGTGCGCAGTGGCGAGGTGAGTACGTTGCCTGATTCATCAGGTCAGCATTTATTACCATCAGTAGTGCATTATGCGGAGAACGCGATACATGTCGGTTCAGAGGCACAATCGTATAGTGTGACCGATCCTCTGAATACGGTCGTTTCAGTAAAACGTTTCATGGGCCGCGGTATTGAAGATCTCGCGGTAGAAGAGACGCATTATTCATATGAATTTTCCGAGACCAACAGTGTTATTCCCCGGATTAAAACCCGTGCAGGTGATCTGAGTGCAGTAGAGATTTCTGCCGAGATTTTAAAGGCACTTAAAACTCGAGCACTTGAAACACTGGGTGATGAAATCAACGGTGCGGTGATAACCGTGCCTGCCTATTTTGATGATGCACAACGCCAGGCGACAAAAGATGCCGCTAAACTGGCCGATATAAAAGTGCTACGGTTATTGAACGAGCCGACTGCCGCTGCCGTTGCTTACGGTCTGGATAGCGGCAACCAGGGAGTGATCGCTGTTTTTGATCTGGGTGGTGGTACCTTCGATATTTCGATCCTGCGTCTAAATAATGGCGTCTTCGAAGTGCTGGCCACCGGTGGTGATAGCTCACTCGGTGGTGATGATTTTGATTACGTGATCGCACAGTGGATGATCGAGCAGGCAGGTATGGATGATATGGGTGATCCCGCCAGTAAACGCCTGATCATGCAGCAGGCGCGTGCTGCTAAAGAAGCACTGGCAGGTGCTGAGAGTACCGGGGTCTCGCTGGATCTGGGTGATATTCACTGGCAGGGAACGCTGGATCGTGAGATATTGAAAGCCTTGATAATGCCTTTGATCAAGAAGACCCTGATGTCATGCCGTCGTGCGTTGAGAGATGCCGATATCGAAAAAAACAATATCGATGAAGTGGTGATGGTCGGTGGTTCGACACGGACCCTGGCTGTACGCGAGATGGTCGCCGAATTTTTTGAGTGTGAACCACTGACCAGTATCGATCCGGATAAGGTCGTCGCCACCGGTGCAGCTCTGCAGGCCGATGTGCTGGTCGGCAATAAACCGGATGATGAGATGTTATTGCTGGATGTTATCCCGTTGTCATTGGGTATCGAGACGATGGGCGGGCTGGTAGAAAAAATTATTCATCGTAATACCGGCATCCCGGTCGCCAAAGCACAGGATTTTACTACTTATAAAGATGGCCAGACGGCCATGGCGGTTCATGTGTTGCAGGGTGAACGTGAACTGGTCGCAGACAGTCGGTCGCTGGCACGATTCGAACTACGTGGTATTCCACCACAGGTGGCGGGTGCTGCTCGAATCCGGGTGACATTTCAGGTTGATGCTGATGGTCTGTTGATCGTCAGTGCGCGTGAAGAGAACAGTGGTGTCGAGGCCAGTATCGACGTTAAGCCTTCATACGGTCTGAGTGATTCAGAAGTCGAAACCATGTTACGTGAATCGATGGAACATGCAGAGGATGACATGCATTCCCGCAGTTTGCGTGAGCAACAGGTCGAAGCAGACCGTGTGCTCGAAGCTCTGGATTCAGCGTTGGCTGTAGACGGCGAGCAGTTACTCTCCGATCAGGAGAGATCAGAGATCATGGATGTGCGTCAGATCCTGGTCGAGGTGAAATCTGATACGGATAAGGAAAAGATCAAACAGACGATAGAACGATTAGAAAAGGCGTGTGAAAATTATGTCGCTCGCCGTATGAACTCAAATATAAAGAGTGCTATGCAGGGCCATTCAATCGAAGAATATGCTTCGGATGAACGTTCAGAAGCTGAGGAGTCTTAAAGGTGCCACAAATTATTTTCTTACCACACGAAGAGCTGTGTCCCGATGGCATGGTTATCGAGGCCGAACCGGGTACCACGATCTGTGATGCGGCATTACAGAACCATATCGAAATCGAGCATGCCTGTGAGAAATCCTGCGCCTGCACCACCTGCCATGTCTATATCCGTGAAGGCATGGACTCGCTAAATGAAAATACAGAAGATGAGGATGATATGCTGGATAAAGCCTGGGGGCTGGATCCTGATTCACGCCTGAGTTGTCAAACGGTTGTCGGCGATGAAGATCTGGTAGTGGAGATCCCCAGATACACCATCAATATGGTTTCTGAGAATCATTAAAAATTATCTTGAAACCGAGATAGCGGAGTAGTCATGTCACTGAAATGGGTAGATAGCCTGGATATCGCGATAGAGCTGGATGAAGCCTATCCTGATATAGATCCAAAGTACGCCAATTTTGTTGATCTTCGTCAGTGGGTAATCGCTCTGGATGGATTCGACGATGATCCAGACCATAGTGGTGAACGTATCCTGGAAGCGATCCAACTGGCGTGGATCGAGGAAAAGGAAGACTAGCCAGCGCCAGGTTTAAATTCAAACTGGCAGTGGCAGTGCGAAATTAAGGGCAGTTTTCGTCACGCAAAGAGGGCGTTAAGGGCTTTAAAAATATCTTGTCGCTTCTTCGGGTACGTCCTTCGCGGCAAAAAAGTTGTTTATCTGTATGTCCGTTAATGCGATAGCAGACTTTTACTCGAAGGGGGTAAGGGGTTGACCATCCTGGTAGATTTAAAATAGGTTCTTCGTCCATAATCATGTAATATTTCATAGATGAATGAAATACAGCTACAAATCGAAGAAAATCCAGCATCGACGGTTGTAATCGGGACACATCCGACCAACCTGCTGGGTCTGGATCGCGCTGGTCTGGAGGATTTCTTCGAAGCTATAGGTGAGAAAAAATTTCGTGCTACCCAGGTGATGAAATGGATACACCAGCTGGGAGTGGTCGATTTTCAGGCGATGAATAACCTCTCCAAATCTCTGCGAAATCAGCTGACTGAGTCCAGCTGCATACAGAACCTGGAGGTTTCTAAAGACCTTCTCTCGACAGACGGTACCCGTAAGTGGTTGCTTAAACTGTCGGATGGCAACCATATCGAAGCGGTATTTATCCCGGAAGAAGACCGCGGAACCCTGTGTGTCTCTTCGCAGGTAGGTTGTGCGCTGGATTGCAGTTTCTGTTCGACGGGTCGTCAGGGTTTTAATCGCAATCTGACGGCAGCCGAAATCATCTCTCAGGTCTGGTTAGCATCGCAGCTACTGGATGAAGAAAAAAAACCCGGGCGAAAGATCACCAATGTCGTTCTGATGGGTATGGGTGAACCACTGTTGAATTTTGATAATGTGGTTAATGCTGTTCGTATCATGATGGATGACTTCGCTTATGGTCTGAGCAAGCGGCGGGTCACCGTGAGTACAGCGGGTGTCGTTCCTGCGATGGACCGTCTGGGTGATACGCTGGATATGCGTCTGGCGGTATCTTTGCATGCAAGCAATGACACGCTCCGAAATGATCTGGTGCCGGTCAATAAAAAGTACCCGCTAAAAGAATTGATGGCTGCTTGTCGCCGATTCATTGATAAACAAAATTCACGTTCTAGAATAACCTTTGAATACGTCATGTTGGAGGGTATCAACGACCAGCCGGAACAGGCACGTGAGTTGATCAGCTTGTTAAGAGGTATCCCCACTTTGATGAACCTGATCCCGTTTAATCCATTTGAAGATTCGGGTTATCGTACGCCGTCAAAAAATGCCGTATCGAGATTTAGAAGTATATTGCATGATTCTGGAATGACGACAGTGGTCCGTAAGACACGGGGTGAAGATATCGATGCAGCCTGCGGACAGCTCGCTGGAAAAATACAGGATAAAAGTCGACGACATCGTCGGTTTTCCGAACCCCGGTTTGGTATGGAATAAAAGATTCCTTTAATCGAAAAACAGCTTGTACAATCAAAAATATGCAGATCAGTATAATAAAAAATCAGATGCTAAAAATAATGATCACGGTGCTCATGGTGTCGTCTCTGGCTTCCTGTGTCACCTCCAGTGAGACGACGAGTGAACGCACTAAGAGTAAACCTAATTTAAGAGAAGCATCTAAATTAAATACCCAGCTCGCGATCGGTTACATACAGGAGAAACAGTACAAACCCGCAAAAGAAAAGCTCGAAAAAGCCATCATTCAAAATGATGAAAACCTGAAAGCGTATAAGACGCTGGCTTATCTGTATGCATTGTTAGGACTCAATGAAGAGGCCGAAGAAAAATATGCCGAAGCGATCGATCTGAAACCGGGTGATCCGGACCTGTCCAATAGTTATGGTGCTTTTTTATGCTCACAGAGTAAATTTGAAGAAGCGCAGAAAAATTTTAACGTTGCTTATAGCGATCCATTTTACGAAGGTATTTATCTTGCCGAAAGTAATGCGGGTAGTTGTTATATACAGGAAGGTAAACTTAAAAAAGCAGAAGCTTTGTTGCGGAAATCGCTCCGTGTGCATCCGACTCTGCCCGGATCATTGATATCGATGGCAGAGATCGGTATCAAAACAGAGAGATACCTGATGGCGCGAGCATATATCCAGCGTTATCATGCTGTCAGGCCAGCGAGTGCCGAGAGCTTATGGTTTCAGATCCAGGCAGAGCGGGCACTGGGCGCAAAAAATCATTATATGAAATATGCCAGGCAACTGATCTCCGATTTTCCTGATTCGGACGAAGCCGGTTGGGTCGAAGCTCAGGCCCGGAATGAAAAGCTCAGATAATGACTAATCCGGATGCCAGCAGCGATGACAGCAAAGAGGCTAATAGTGCCGCTGATGGTGCTATGGATTTTGGTTCGATACTGGCGAGTGCGCGCAAGTTCAAAAACTACACCGTCGATCAGATCAGCGAGCAACTAAAGATCCCCGCCAGGACGATTACCGCCATCGAAAAAAATGATATCAATGCATTGCCTGCTCCCACTTTTACGCAGGGTTATATCCGTGCCTATGCGAAATTTGTCGAGGCCTCAGAAGATAAGGTGCTGGCTATCTATAATCGTGCGGTCCCCCATGAGAACGTGTCAGATTTAAAGGCACGGTCAAATCTACCCGACGAAGCCAGTAGTCAGTCGCCGATGGTGAAGATGGTGACGATCATCCTGATCCTCGGTGGGATAGCGACACTCGTCTATGGCAGTTTTCGTTACTATCAGAAAAAGATGGACGTGATGGAGACGGCACTCGAATCAAAGCAGCGTAGTTTTACCGGCAACTCACTGAATTCCCCCGGTACTCATCGTATCGAAATCGAACAGGAGGCACGTCTGACAGACGATGATGAGCTGGTCATACCGCGATCTGATCCTGCTGGAAATAATGGAGATAGTGAGTTGGGTGCTACGGATACCGGTGAACCGGGTAATCCGGAAAAGACGAGCGAGATCATCGCTGATGATCCCGGCACAGGGGCAGAAGGTGAAAATGACAGAGAGGTCGCTATTTCAGCAGATACATTGAAAATTTTTGCTAAAAAAGGTGCCTGGATGCAAGTTCGTGATGCCAGCAATACACGTCTGCTCTATAATATGGTGCCCAGGGGGGAAGTTAAGGTGTTACAGGGGAAGGCGCCATTTCGTATCTCGTTGGGCAATGCTAAAACAACCAGTATTTCGATCAATGATATCGAGATAGATATGTCGGAATATATACGTGAAAACAATAC
>DROB01000014.1 GCA_011321985.1 Gammaproteobacteria bacterium
GTAAGGTGACGGCACCGATCTCCAGCAGAGCATCATTTTTATCATCGAAACCGCCTGTCTCAACATCGACCACCACAGGATAAAAACCGCGGAAACGGCGTGCCATAAATTTAAATTTTTCATCACTCATGCCGGGTATTTTACACTGTCTTTAGATAGCCGCTGGTATAAATGTCGTGGTGTCTGTCTGTGAGAAATCGTGGGGCAAAACCCGAAGGAGCAGATCTTGTTCCGTGATACCAGAATGATAATTATATAACCGGAAGTGGCTATTATGGTTCTTCAGTTTCAGAGGTTCCCTGGCTCTCCTGCTCAGAAATTTTCCAGCTCATGGTCTGCCCCGCCAGAAAAGGTACCAGCGATTCATTGCCGAGAGCATACTCATCGGGTATCTGCCAGTCTTCTTTTATCAGCGTGATGGTCTTACTATTATGAGGAAGCCCGTAGAAGTCGGGTCCGTTAAAGCTGGCAAATGCTTCGAGGTTTTCCAGGCAGTCCTGCTGTTCAAAGATAGAGGTATAGATCTCTATCGCTGCATGAGCTGAAAAGATACCCGCACAGCCGCAGGGGCTTTCCTTTTTGAGCCTGGCATGGGGGGCACTGTCTGTACCCAGGAAGAACTTATGGCTGCCGGAGCGAATGATCGCCAACAACGCCTGTTGGTGTAGGTCTCGCTTCAGTACCGGTAAGCAGTAATGGTGTGGTTGCAGCCCTCCCCGGAACAGTGCGTTGCGATTGAATAACAGGTGCTGTGGCGTGATGGTCGCTGCGATGTTGTTATTCGACTGCAGGACAAAATCGGCCGCTTCTTTGGTGGTGATGTGTTCGAACACGATTTTTAGTCCAGGAAATCTCTCTGTTAATGGTTGTAATGTCCTGTCGATGAAAAGTTTTTCACGATCAAAAATGTCGATATCGGAGGTGGTTACCTCTCCGTGCACCAGTAGAGGCAGGCCGGATCGTTGCATTTCTTCTAATGCGCCATAGCAGTTGCTTATATCGGTTACCCCCGCATCTGAGTTGGTGGTCGCTCCTGCCGGATAAAGTTTTAAACCTTTGATAAAACAACTTTTACGTGCAGCGATGATTTCATCAGGTGAGGTATTATCCGTGAGGTAAAGTGTCATCAGGGGTTCGAAATCAGTGCCGTCAACTGCGGCGAGTATCTCATCGAGGTATTCCACTGCCTGTACTACCGTGGTGACAGGTGGGTCCAGGTTGGGCATGATGATGGCACGAGCAAACTGCCTGGCACTGAAGGGGGCAACGCTGTTCAGTGCCTCGCCATCACGCAGATGCAGATGCCAGTCATCAGGTTGAGTGATTGTTAACTGTTTTTTTGTCATAATACTGCTTTCTACCATGGTGCTGACCGTATTATGCCCTAAGTTGTGATGCCTGACCTTCAAAAATTACTGTTAATGCTGTTTTTAAAATCGGCACCACAAGATCTGACGTATTCTGCTCCATTGACGACGCAGATGGCTATCGCTTACCTCTTCTCAGGCATCATTGTGTTACGGTCAACGTTAGATCCTGAAAATATACTGGCGGGGTTATTGCTGGGATTCGCTATCCAGTATGGTTTTATCTATGTGGTGTTACAGGCCCTGCATCATCGATCCCGATTCCTGCAGACTTTTCTTGCGGTGCTGGGTGTGGGTATGCTCTTTAATCTACTGTCCTGGCCGGTTTTTTCCGTGATGGCTGACGACACGGAGAGTGATACGTTGAAGTCGACCATGTCACTAATGTTTTTGCTATTGGTCAGCTGGGAAGTGCTGGTCAAAGCACATATCTTCCGGCATGCACTAGAGATGAAAATGTACAGCGCACTTGTGCTATCGTTTTCATTGTTATTTATTTCGATCGCGTTATCGCGATTGCTCATACCCGCTTGATACAGGAGCATTTAGTTGAAAATTCATATATTAGGTATCTGTGGCACATTCATGGGAGGGATCGCTGTTCTGGCCAAACAGGCGGGTCATGAGGTCAGTGGTTGTGATGCCAATGTCTATCCGCCGATGAGTACGCAGCTGGAACAGCAGGGGATTATCTTATGCGAGGGTTTTCGTGCAGAAGATATTCCTAAGGATGTCGATGAGGTTGTAATCGGTAACGCCATGTCGCGTGGAAATGAAGCGGTCGAATATGTGCTGAATAATAATATCCGCTACTCGTCGGGTCCGGAATGGTTATCAGAACATGTGCTCGATCAGCGCTGGGTACTGGCCGTTGCGGGTACACATGGCAAGACCACGACATCCAGTATGCTGGCCTGGATGCTGCACTATGCTGATCTGAATCCGGGATTTTTGATAGGTGGTGTACCTGCCAATTTTGCTCTGTCTGCGCGCATCGGTGAAACACCATTTTTTGTCGTCGAAGCCGATGAGTATGATACGGCTTTCTTCGATAAGCGTTCGAAGTTCGTGCATTATCATCCGAGAACGGCGGTACTGAATAACCTGGAGTTCGATCATGCAGATATTTTTGAAAACCTGGATGCGATTAAAAAACAGTTTCATCATTTCGTGAGGACGATTCCTGGTGATGGTCTGATAGTAAAAAATGCTGAAGATGAAAATATCGATGATGTTCTGGAGATGGGTTGCTGGTCTCAGGTGGCGGCTTTTCATAAAGTACATGATCTGGCGCACAGCGATGATGACTGGTCGATAGGAAAAGTCAGTGAAGATGGCCGTGAGTTCGAAGTATTGCTGGATGGTAAAGTCGTTGCCAATGTGAACTGGTCTCTACATGGTTCTCATAACCGTATGAATGCACTGGCAGCTATCGCAGCCGCACAGCATGCGGGTGTACCGGTAGAAGTCTCCTGTGATGCTCTGGGCGAATTCAGAGGGATAAAGCGCCGTCTGGAAGTCCGTGGTGTGGTTAATGATATAACGGTATATGATGATTTTGCACACCACCCTACAGCCATCGAGGAAACCTTAACGGCGATGAGCGAAGTAAGAGGGACGGGAAAAGTTTTTGCCGTATTAGAACCACGATCGAATACCATGCGTATGGGTGTGCATAAAGAGCGGTTAAGTGACTCCTGGCAGCAGGCTGATGAGGTCTGTCTGTATCAACCCGAGGGCCTGGACTGGAATATTACCGATGTGAGTTCAGGTTCGGCAGTGCCCGCTAAAATATTTTCGAGTACCGATGAAATAATCAAACATCTGCTGGTGACGGCGAGAGCTGGTGATCATATTTTAATCATGAGCAACGGCGGCTTTGAAAGCATTCATCAGCGTTTGCTGGATGCACTCAGGTAGGGCGAGCATTGCGTGCCGATGATGCGCAAATGCTCATCAATGTGGGTGATACCAACCATACGTAAGGAGATCAGATAATGGCGAATATGCGTAAACAAATTATATCTCTGGCTATCACCGGTGCATCCGGGGTGCAGTATGGTTTCCGCCTGCTGGAAATATTGTTGAAGAAAGAGCACACGGTTTATCTGATGGTAAGCAAAGCCGCACAGGTGGTCATCGGCATGGAGACAGATATCGTTCTACCGGGTCGTTGCAAGGACATGCAGGTGTTTCTGACTGAGCGATATTCCTGCGATAAAGACCAACTGCATGTATTCGGTGAGGATGAATGGACTGCGCCGGCAGCGAGTGGAGGTGGGCTGGTCGATGCTATGGTGGTGTGCCCGTGCTCGATGGGTGCCTTGTCGGCCGTCGCGACCGGGGCAAGTAATAATCTGATAGAGCGTTCGGCAGATGTCATGTTAAAAGAGCGTCGAAAACTGGTTCTGGTGCCGAGAGAGACGCCGTATTCTGATATACATCTGGAGAATATGCTAAAGCTTTCCCGTATGGGTGCAGTGATGTTGTGTGCTAATCCAGGTTTCTATAATAAGGCAGAAACCATCGATGACCTGATCGATTTTGTCGTAGCAAAAATACTGGATCAGCTGGATATCAAACATTCTCTACAGCCGCGCTGGGGTGAGTAAGGTAAAGCCTGATTATGAGATATCATCGCACGATGGACAGGTAGCAGCAAAATATATTCCACGATTGCCCGGGTAATAAATGAACGATTTCTGGACAAGCAAAACACTTGATGCGATGAGCCCGGATGAATGGGAATCCCTGTGTGATGGCTGCGCCCTCTGCTGTCTGGTGAAAGTAGAGGATGAAGAGAACGGTGAAATATTTAACACCACGGTGAGCTGTCGGCAACTGGGTGTCGATAGTTGTCGTTGTAAAGATTACAGGAACAGGTTAGATGATGTGCCGATGTGTATACAGTTGACCATGGAGAATCTTCCGCAGCTCGCCTGGTTGCCAGAGACCTGCGCGTATCGATGCCTGTATAATGGTCGGCCGCTGCCGTCATGGCACCCTCTGGTCACAGGGGACAAAAACTCGGTCCATGAAGCAGGCATCTCTGCAAGATGGTTTGCGCAATCTGAAGAATATGTTCATCCGGAACAGCTGGTGCAGTTTATTATCGAGCCTGAAATCGATAAATAATTTTATGATGACGAAAGAGATTAAAAAATTATTAGGTGCTCATCAGAGCCTTAATCATTCAGAGGATATGAAGGTAGTCTCTCATGTGCAACGAGACACCAAAGAATGGATTCTAAATACTCTGATGATCGAGGGTTGTGATGTTGCGTTTAAGTACAAGCGAAAAAAAATGTACAGAAATATTGAAGGAAAACGCGTCAATCTGACCTATTATCCGGCGCAAGAGAATGTCGCAGGTATCGATATCGAAGTGATGAAGGTAGTGAGAATAAAGATAGCCTGACCTGGCTTTATTCGTAAAAGCCAAGTGTTAAGTTAGAAGCTTTTATTGTCAGCCATGTGTCGGAAATAGCTCGTTCAGGTTAATTGGCACAGACAGTGTTTCGTCCAGACTGCTTTGCCTGGTAGAGTCCTTTGTCAGCCAGTTTTATCAGGTCATCCAGTTCATGTATGTCGCTGTGTTTCTGGGCGACACCCAGGCTTACGGTTATTTTTAACTCGTGTAATTTTGTTTTTATATGTAGATCAGAGATGGTCACTCTTATCCGTTCTGCGATCTGTGTGGCGTGATAGAGTGATGTTTGCGGTAGCATGATTATAAATTCTTCTCCTCCCCAGCGAGCGAGAACATCTCCTTCACGTGTCATCGTATTTAATACGCCGGATATCTCCTTGAGGACTTCGTCACCGGTAGCATGTCCATAGGTATCATTGATCACTTTGAACTCATCGAGATCCAGTAAGATGATGCATGTCTCATGCTCATGACGAATAGCCGTATGCCAGAGAGGAAAGCTTACTTCATTAAATGCTCGCCTGTTGTTCAGGCTGGTAAGCATATCGATGCGGGCAAGTTGTTGTGCTTCAACTTTTTCTTCCTGCGCACGTCGAAATTGTTCAGCCAGTGCTATCGATAATAGCAATGCATCGATCGAAACTGCAATTTCAGCGGCCCGGTAAGTCAGGACGGAGAAGGGGATGAAACCCCATATGGTCGATGCGGTAATAGCAGAACCGATCAGGGTAGCGATGGTTGCGACCAGATAGTAGAGCGCATCGCGATGCCCCATATTGAAGCTGATGAGTGCACAATAAAAAGTGAAGACCGAGAAAAACATAACAAATCCGACGGCGGATATTACGCTCTGTGTCTGCATGTTGAGAAAGAGGAAGCTTATCTGCGCTATCCAGAATAATGTACAAAAAACCAGGGTGGAAAAAAATAACCGGGGAAATAACTTGCGGATATTCAAAAATGAAAAGGCGAACATGATACCTGTGGTGGCGACCATCCCTATACTTATCGGATTGATCCATTTCTGCAGCCATATACTGCCTGGCCAGATGTAGGCATAACCATGACCGGTGTACGATATGTTCATGAGCAGGAACATGGACAGGTAGAGTACGTAGTAGATATACCGGGTCTGTCCTATCGAAATAAAAAGTGACAGATTGTAGAGCAGCAGGGCGATGAGTATGCCGTAGAGCAGGCCATAACTGTAGCCATCAAATACATCATGTGCTGATGCAGTATCGATGTCACCAAAAAAAATGGGTAGCACCATCGGGTCAGGTGTCTGTACACGGATATAGACTTCACTCAACCCGGGGGTATATTCATGGTCGAAAACCAGAAATCGATGTTTGACCTCCCGGTCTGCAAAGAGCCGCTCATCACCGGCTTCCTGTCTATGGCTGACCTCGCCGTCCTTTATGATGTAGAGTTGTGCGAGATCCAGCCAGGAGTTTTGTATGACCAATCGACGGTGGATACTGTTAGAGCGGTCATTATCAACAGTAAAATGTAGCCATACGGGAGAAACACCGATGCCCAGACTGAGAACCGGTTTTTCCCACTGAGAAAATTGATCGGATGTATAGGCTTTTCTCGCATCACTCAGTGTCAGTATCTCTGCTGTTTCCGGCAGGTACTGGATATGTTTGCCGATGGTATCGTAGCTGTGATGTACCGAGACAGGCCCGTCCGTATGGCTTGTGACTTCAGAGCATAAGCCCGTGTTGGTCAGCAGACAGAGTAGAGCGGAGCAGGTGTATATTAGATACTGGCGCATTACCCCTGAGTATAGGACACAATAAAAAAGGCCACTGAAATACAGTGGCCTTTTTTCGCTATATTTGCCGCTTTTTAAGCACTGGTTACATCAACAGCCTGCAAGCCTTTGTCGCCTTCTGCAACAGAAAAAATAACGGCCTGACCTTCACCCAGTGAGCGGTGTCCTTTACCTTGAATGGAGCGGAAATGAACGAAGACATCTTCACCGTTCTCACGGGTGATAAAGCCAAAACCTTTGGCGGCATTAAACCATTTGACGGTGCCTCGTTCCTGGTCGCCGGATATTGAAACATCAGAGTGGGTTGATTTTGCTGTGCTGGTTTTTACTGAAAGGATAGCGGCAATCAGGATACTAAGGAAAGATATCACCCAGAGTCTGGCGTAATCAGGTGTCATCAGCAAGGCGAAGCTCTCACTGAGATTTGTTGGAGCGGGTGCCTGAATACTTATTACTGAGGCGAAGGTTGAGATGATTAAACTTATTATTAGTATTTTTATAAATGACATTTAGGTACTCCGGTAGAGATGAATTAAAAATAGGAAAGGATGAAAAAGCTCCTGACTTTCCATTGGTTTATGTGACTCATCAGGTGAAGTGAATATGATGAGCAGGGATATTATAACTGAGCTGTACTGTGCCGTGTAGTTCTATCGGGTTGTTTTTAGTCTGTTTTTTTGTTGATTAGTGGATTATCGAGGAATAAATTACTCTCCTGGCGAAATGGAGGTGCAATCAATTAACAGAGGTGTCCTCATGACAGGTGGGGTTAACTGGTGGCGTTTTTGCCTGCTGCAATACGTGCCATGATGGTTTCAACCGTCTCATCACCGGCTAACTGGAGATGGAAGCCGTGCTCCTGCAGGTTGCCCAGCACGGTACGGGCATCTTCTCTGGCCAGTTTTGTATCTGTGTCGAGATCGAGCTCCATGGAAAATTCTACGATACCCAGCGAGTCATAGATTTCTTTAGGCACATCCTCGAAATGGTCTTCTTCCGCCAGATAGATGTACATGTCCGGTTTAAGGTTGCAGCGATAGATATAACACAGCATGCGGCTATCTCGATTAATTAAGGTTCTGGAGTACGTTCGCCGCAGCATCGATGGTCTTCTGCATATCATCTTCACTGTGAGCAGCGGAAACAAAACCGGCTTCGTACGCGGAGGGGGCGAGATAGACCCCGGCTTCCAGCATGCCGTGGAAGAAGGCTTTGAATTGATCGATGTTGCATCGTGTTGCCTGTTCAAAACTGGCGACGGGCGTATCATTGAAGAACAGGCCGAACATGCCGCCGACACGGTTACAGGTCATGTCGATATTGTTCGCCTTTGCGGCGGCGAGGATGCCTTCGGTGAGAAATTCGACTTTTTTAGCCAGTTCATCATAAAAACCGGGTCGTGAGATCAATTCCATCGTCTTCAGGCCAGCTGTCATCGCGATCGGATTACCCGATAAAGTGCCAGCTTGATAGACCGGCCCTAATGGTGCGATGTGTTCCATGATCTTGTGTTTACCGCCAAAAGCACCCACGGGCATACCGCCGCCGATGACTTTACCGAGTGTGGTCAGATCGGGCACGATGCCATAATGGCCCTGTGCACCACCTAATGCTACACGGAAACCGGTCATCACTTCATCAAAGATCAGTACGATGTCGTGTTTGCTACAGGTATCCCTTACACCTTCTAAAAACCCGGCAACAGGAGGGATGCAATTCATATTACCCGCCACTGGCTCGATGATGACACAGGCGACCTGACCGGCGATTTTTTCGATCGATGCATTAAAGGTGTCGAGATCATTATAAGGCAGGGTGACGGTAAGCTCGGCGAGTGCGGCTGGTACGCCGGGTGAGCTGGGTGTGCCCAGTGTCAGGGCTCCGGATCCGGCTTTAACCAGTAAAGAGTCCGCATGACCGTGATAACAGCCTTCGAATTTGACCAGTTTGTCGCGACCGGTATAGCCGCGTGCGAGGCGGATGGCACTCATGGTCGCCTCTGTACCTGAGCTGACCATGCGTACCATATCCATCGATGGTACCAATTCGCAGACCCTGTCTGCCATGGCTGTCTCAATGGTGGTCGGTGCGCCAAAACTCAGGCCATTCCCCGCAGCTTCGCGTACCGCTGAGATAACTTCGGGGTGGGCATGACCCAGGATCATCGGTCCCCATGAGCCGACATAGTCGATATATTGCTTATCCTGTTCGTCATAGATATAAGCACCCTGTGCGCGCTTGATGAAAACCGGGTCGCCGCCGACACCAGCGAAGGCGCGAACGGGCGAATTGACCCCACCAGGAATATGATTTTGTGCGGCCGTAAATGCCTTGGACATATGATTACCTATACGTGAAACGGATTTTGAAAAAACTATCAGGAGCGGATTTTACCTGAATTGATGATGAATAACAGGTAGCGCAAAACATTGAGCCTTAGAGATAAAGGGCACTTTTTGGATGATCTGTTGCTCTCTGTGTATCCTTTATTTTCGTTTCAGCAACAGTAATAAATTACCGAATTTGGCCCAGGGCGGGTTTGAGCTATCCTGCCTGGATTTTCAGTGGTTTTCGCTGCCGTATCGAAAGGTAATGTAATCACCCAATGCGGATTGCATTTCGGCCACGGTAAAGTTCCGGTCTGTGGCATCACCATACTCCTGACATTCCATACTTATGATGTCGGTGCCGCTGTCCGACGACAGGTATACCTCGGTATAGAAGCGCAAAGAGCCCAGGTATGAGATCCAGTCGGAACCATCCTCGGTCCGGGTCACGATAAAATTTTCTGGTTCGATAAAACGTGGGCCTAATTTTTTAAAATCCAGCCGGCAGTTGATCATGTAATCATTCCTGTTGTTATCGGTGATCTGTTTACCTGCCTGTATCGTACCGTGTGCCTGATCCTGTGTGATGACCAGTCTCTTATTGAGTGAGAGGATCGAGCCTTCGGCAAGGCTGAAAGCCATCGAATCAGGATCGGTGGAGTGCATGGGAGTGCAGGCTGAGACCAGGAGTAGATTAAACAATATCAGATGATTTCTCATGGCATTAGTATCCTCGTTATCCTGCAGGCCCGATTACGGCTTATCCCGCGATCTCATGTTTGAGTAAATCCATGCCCCTGCTGTCAATGTGATATAGATGCCACCGATAAAAAATAGTTGCTCCGGCTGAAGCATTACTTCGTAATAAATAATCAGGACCGTACCACACATCAGGCCAGCCATCGAGAGAACCGATATGATCACAGAGGAATGGGTCAGGTGTCGTATGCGGTAGTTCGCATAGGCCATCAGCATGGAAACCAGTAAAAAAGTGACACTGCCAAATTCGAGGATGACCTGAAGGTTGCCGGTGAGTACGAGCAGGAAGGCAAGAGATGACATGGTTAAGATGGCATGGACCGGGATACTGTTTTTTCGCCGGGCAAGAAAGCCGGGGAGATAACCATCATGTGAAATAACCGCCATCTGCCGGGATGCGCCAAATACCGTCCCGCTTATCGCGCTGCTGGTCGCCAGTAATGCACCGACGATGACCAGGTCTGCCCCCCAGTGGCCGATAGTTTCACCAGCACCGGAAGCTAGCGCATATTCCTCATTCTGGATGATGTCTTCAAAAGGTATCGCCAGGATCGCGCCGAGCGAGATAATGACATAGATGGTTATCGCAATGATCATTGCCGAGTAGATGGCTCCGGGTATGTTTTTTTCAGGATCATCCATTTCGTTGACGGCATTGATAACAAGTTGAAAGCCTTCATAGGCAACAAATGTCAGAGAAGCGACGATCAGTATAGATAATACGCTTATCTCTTTTTCGCCTTCCAGCAGGACCGGGAGGCTGGTGTGACCGTTATCGATAAGCACGGCTGATATGATGACCAGTATCACCAGTTTGGTGTAGACCATCAGATCTTCGATCCGGCCCATACCTTTTACGCTCCAGATATTGATGAGGGTAAAGACGAGGATGATGGCTCCGGCCACGAGCTTGCGTATCCATTCGATGTCGGCGAAAGAGAAACTGCTGATGGCGTAAGACGCGAAAGTATAGGCGTAGAGAGCCAGTGTGCTTATGTAACCGAAGATAACCCACCAGCCTATCAGCGAGGCGGCAAAAGGTGAGTCTGGAAATGTTTTTTTGTAGAAGGAATAGGTGGCACCTTCATCTTTGTAGTAGATACCTAGTTTGATATACGAGTAGGCTGCGAGTAAAGCTATCACGCCGCCGATGATGATTGCCAGTGGTGTAAAGACACCTATCATCGAAACAGATATACCCAGGATAGTGAAAATACCGCCACCTACCATGCCGCCGAGGGCGATAGCGATCAGTTCCGGAACACCTAATGTCTTATGGCGTTTTCTGTGGCAGGAATGTTTATTATTTTTAGTGGGCACGTCATTTTGCACGATGATTGGTCAGCTCACAGAGCTGGATTATTTCAGGCCACGCCCTACGGGGCTTTAAGCTCAGCCTGGACCCTGCGTCGTACTTTCTTGACAGGCCCATACTCATAATCGTGGGCCTGGCTTCGAAAGCACGCCTTGATTCTGGACTGAGCTTAAAGCCAGAGGGTGCAATCAATTAACAGGGGTGCCCTTCAGGGTAAATTTTTCACCGAGGCCATCATATCGAGTAGAGATACTCCCGCCGTCTTTGCCCGCAGAGCTTTTGAGTCTATCGCCCAGGGACAGGTTGAAACCATTGGTTATCTGAAATATTGAAAAGGTGGTCGATTTAGAGTCACTGAAATCGATACCTGTGATATCGCTCCCATCATTAGCCACACCGGCTTCACCGATAAAGTAGACTGCTTCGTACCGACTGGTGCCGGATGATGTGTTCGTATTGCAGTTCGATGATGAGAAAAACTCGGTATTTAATATGACGCGACCTTCCCGGGTGAAACTGGCATCGGCGATAAAGGCTGTACCACCAGAGACACTGCCGCTACCAGATGCGCCGGTCGTCGTCGATGTGCCTGATGAAGTCAGGACACACGCTGTCTGCCAGTTTCCGATGAGTGAGAGTGCTTTAGTGTTGGTTTCGGGGGCCGGTGTTGTATTGCCGCCACTGCTTCCGCATGCTTCTAACAGTAACGTTGCGGCGATGGATAATGTGGAGGAGATTTTTTTCAGCTGAGCCATAGTGGTAATGTAATCTTGTTGCCGTGGTATAACAGAGTTTAGTCTGCCAGGGAAAGAAAGTGGCGGTTTAGTTCTTTTGTGGATTGTCGGGTGTCTTTAGCTGTAAAAACACTGCTGATGACAGCGACCATGTCGGCACCAGATTCGATAACGCTCTCTACATTGTCTCTTGTTATACCGCCGATAGCACATATTGGCAGGGAGAGTTGTTGCTCTGCTCTCGAGAGAATTTCCAGGCCGGCAACTTTGGCATCTTTTTTAGTCCTCGAGGAGAATATCGCGCCGAAAGCGACATAGTCTGCGTTATTTTTTTCAGCGGTAAGTGCAAGCGGTATATCATCGTAGCAGGATATACCGATGATGGCGTTAGTGCCCAGGACTGCACGTGCCTGTGAAATAGAAGCATCCTCTTTGCCGAGGTGGACACCATCCGCACCGACAGCCCTGGCCAGTTCGATATCATCATTGATCAGACAGAGTGTCTGATATTGCTCACATAAGGAACGCAATATCCTGGCTTGATGAAGTCGTTTTTCCTGGTCGTCGGATTTGTCACGGTACTGGATGATGCTGGCACCACCCTGCAGGGCAGACTCGATGATATGTTTGAATTGATCTTCGTTTATCAGATCTTCGTCAGTGATTACGTAGAGGCCTTTTAGTCTGTTTTCAGATATTTTATGCGGTGTCACTTCTGGTCCCAGAAAAACCGGTTGGGATGATACTGCCCCATTCCGATGCGGTTGGCATGGACCAGGGTTTTGTGAGTGTATTCCAGTCCTTTTCTGACCGCACCGAGTACGTCCTGCCCGAGAGCGATCTGTGCGGCAATACTGGCAGCAAGTGTGCAACCGGAGCCGTGATATTTGTGCGGCAAACGCTCGTTATGGAAGGTTTCCAGTTCGCGGTTGTTACTGAATAGCGTGTGTACCACATCGGGTGTTTTGCCGTGGGTACCAGTCAGTAATATGTATTCGACATCGGTTTCCAGTAAACCCATGGCGGCGGCAGAGGGGGTATCTGAACCGGGTGCCAGTGCATGGACTTCATGTATGTTCGGAGTAAGGACCCGGGTTACCGGTAGTAATAGAGTGCGCACGGTATCGACCAGATCTTCTGTGCTCAGGGCACCATCGGTCTCGGTACTGAAAACAGGGTCATAGATAACGGGGATGCTGGGGTAGTCGGTAATGATCGAATGGATCGCCATCGCTATTTCGGCACTGCCGATGACACCAATTTTTATCGCAGCCACGGGCATGTCTTCTAATATGGCACGTGCCTGTTCGATGACCAGATCAGGAGGCATGGGGGCGAATGAGATAACATCGACAGTATCCTGAACGGTCGCTGCCGTGATAATGGATGCAGCCATGCAGCCGTGGCTGCTCAGGGTCTCAATATCTGCCTGAATACCAGCACCTCCCGTAGGGTCAGCACCGGAAAAGCATAATACAACGGGAGGATGAATGGTTGTCATAGTGTGTTATCGCTGGGCGGCCTGGTGAAATATCTATTCGTCACTATTCTAACGCAATAAAGAATGTGTACAATAGCGACAACGTTGATTGGAGAAAAGTATGTCATATAAGATCTGGACCTGTACCGTGTGCGGTTATGTGTACGATGAAGAAAAAGGTGATGAAGAACACGGCCTGGCACCGGGAACCCGTTGGGAGGATGTGCCTGATGACTGGGAATGCCCGGATTGCGGAGTGGGTAAATCTGATTTCGAGATGGTGGAAGACTGATCATCCGTCATCACCCCGGGTTTTGAATTTTACATGGTGTCATGAGTAAGGCGCAGGCTCTGTTTCTGGACAGGCCGTCGCTGTATCCGGATGATCTGGATTTTTCAGCGCTGAACGATGTCGCTCACTGGCAAGATTTTGATAGTGCTTCGGATATCAAGCATTGTCTGTCAGAGACAGAAATTATCGTCTCGAACAAAGTCTTGATCGATGCCGCTGTTATCGGTGATGCGCCACGATTAAGATTGATCTGTATCGCTGCGACCGGTGTCAATAATGTCGATATCGACGTGGCCAGACAGCGAGGCATTGTTGTCTGTAATGTCCGTGCTTACGCGACATCTTCTGTAGCGCAACACGTCTTCTCGCTGATCCTCTCGCTAGGTAGAAAATTATTTTCTTACAGGGAGGCGGTCATCCGGGGACGGTGGTCACAGAGTCCTTTCTTTTGTGACTTTGAGGAGCCAATCCATGAGCTTGATGGTAAAACCATCGGTATAGTAGGGTTTGGTGACCTGGGCCAGGCGGTTGCAAAAATAGCAAGATGTTTTGGTATGCGGATACTGATCGCGCACAGCCATAATGCCGAAAGCCGGGTAGGTGAAAGTGATTTTCAGGCAGCAAGGGTGGCTATGCCAGAGCTACTGGCGGAGTCAGACATCATCTCTCTGCACTGTCCTCTGACGGATGATAACCGACATTTGATCGGTGCGGAGGCACTTTCGATCATGAGACCAGATGCTATCCTTATTAATACCGCACGTGGGGGGCTGATCGATGAACGAGCACTTTTATCTGCACTGGAAGATAAACAGATAGCTGCAGCGGCACTGGATGTGCTCGAGGAAGAACCCCCTTCGGGCAACCATCCGTTAATAAACTATCATGCGGATAATCTGATTATCACCCCGCACGTCGCCTGGGCCAGCCAGCAGTCACGCCAGAGATTAGTCAATGAGATAGCAAAGAATATCGAAGCATATTCCTCGGCTCAGAAGCGAAATGTGATATGAGATACTTCATGCCTGCATCTCTGCCTGTAGCGGTTTTTGAACGGTGGTTTTCGGCGGAGAGTTAATCGTTTCAATACGCTTTATCGGTTACTCACCGATGATGGTGATGGTCAATATCCTCTCTTTTGGTTCTGTCGTTCTTTCCCATAAAAAAATACCCTGCCAGATACCCAGTAATGGTTTCCCACGGCTGACAGGAAAGGCGATGGTGGTCTGGGTGACGGCAGTGTACATCGATGCAGGGATGGCTTCCATGCTGTCGTTGATTAAATTAACAGAATCATCGCGACCGGGTGCGAGCTGAGCGAGGAAATCAACGGTCTGTTCCTTCGTCGCCTCATCAACGGTGTCATGAATTAATAACCGGCTTTGGCTGTTATGCACAAAAAGCTGACAGCTGCCTGTTTTTATCTTCGAATCTCTGATTATATCGCGGATGGGTCCTGTGATATCTGAAGCGCCTTTTCCTTGTGGGGCCAGTTTGATCGTATCTTGAAAAACCATGTTACCCGTGTCGCCTGGTCATGTGTTATTCGCCCATGATGGTGATGGAGACATTACGTTTATGAAAGTTGGTGCGGTGCTCCCACAGGAATATACCTTGCCACATGCCCAGATCACACCTGCCTTTGTAGATGGGGATGGATAAAGCACTCTGTGTCAGTATGGTTCGGATATGTGCTGCCATGTCATCGGGGCCTTCATCCTGATGTTTGTACATGCTGTCACCGTCTTTGACCAGTTTTGCCATATAGGCATCCAGATCTTCGCGGACGGTTTTATCGGCATTTTCACAGAGTATCAGTGAGGCACTGGTGTGCTGAATGAACAGATTACAAATTCCGGACTTGATACCGGATTTATCGATGCATTCCTGAATCTGCTCGCTGATGTTGTAGGTGCCCCTTCCTTTTGTGGAAAAACGCAATTTTTGCTGGTAGATCATGGCTCTCTCCGAAATAGCTGCTTTCTTATTATTGGCTAAACAGATAGTAGTTTAAATGGTGTCTATAGCTATTATAAGAGCGGTAATTGGTAACCCAAAACAGTAAAAGCGGGTCGTTCGATCATGTTAGCCAAAAATGTTTTTGTGCTATACCCCGTTGTTGAAAAACAAAATAAATGTCGATAAAGTTTACACAAAATGAAGAAAAAATGAGATTAATTGCGTGTGATCAGGGAAAAGGTTGGTTTTTTAATTAATATCCTTGAAATTTTCCGTGTTTAAGGCATTTAAAGCTTTTATTTTGTCGGAATAAGTTACAGTTTTGTAAAAAAATGCATTACTGTTGAGGTTTTTTATTATTTTTCGGGTATCAGAGCCTGTCTGTCGGGCTTGTTAAGTCGCTGGCATATAAATTGCTGGTAGATATGAAGACGCTCGACGATGTATTTTCCTGTTGGCGTTAAATGACCCCAAATGAATGACTAAATGACTAAATGTTACCGGATAACTAAAGAGTTGCAGGATTCGTGCGGCTAATGATAACTGAAAATTTGGTATGACAATGGAACAGGGTGGAACAGGTATGAAAAAGGTGTATAGCAAGGTATCAGTGGCGGCAGGTTTGGTAACAAGTCTGGTCTCCGTCTGCGCAAGTGCCGATACGGTGAAGTTATTTAACGAAACATTTGAAGGCGTTAGTGGTTACAGTTGTGACTGGAGCTACGGCTTCTGTGATAAACGTAAATATGGCGTGCCTACGACAGCGACAGGTGCGGATAATGACTGGACCGGTGTGCGCTTTGAGCATCCGGATAATGGTTCTATTCAAAAGGATGTCGGTGTACAGAAATACGGTGGTGGCTCAAACTGGACACATACCGGTGCGGTAAAAGATGATGCCGGTCTGATGCTTACCCTGGATACGACTGGTTTTGAAAATATCAGTTTAAGTTTTGACTGGCGAACCTTTTATGATGGCAGTTACTACGAGCCAGATGAGTTAGTGGTGGGGTATTTCGTCGGTGATGTTACGGCAGGATTACCTTCATCCCGGGTGGATGGCGTACATAACACTCTGGATCTACGTAATGCGGCACATGGCGGTGTCGATGGTGCGTGGAACTGGAGTAATACTACAGGTGGCAATAATGGTGACTGGGTAGAACTTTTCCGTGCGGGTCCCGATAATAACTGGTCTACAGAAAATTTATTGTTAGGTATCGATGCGGCTGATGCGTCAACAATCTCTATCGCTTTCTGGGCCGATGCAGATAATCTGGCGACCGGTAAATTTGATAATGTGATGGTATTCGGTGACCGGATTTCGGCGGTTCCTGTGCCTGCAGCTGTCTGGTTGTTCGGTAGTGGCCTGTTGGGTCTTGTCGGTATGGCGAGAAGGCGTAAGGCCTGATCTAGAATATGTAAATGCTATAAAAAGTGATTTAAAGCACGTGTCTATTTTGACAGGCACGTGCTTTTTTATTGCCTCAGACATCGTGCCATCTTATTGCCTATCCTGTCGAGCAGCTCAAACCAGAGTTCGGGGCCTGCTTTCAGATTGAAGCCAAGAGCATCCAGTTCGACCGCCTGTATCTCCGAATGATCGAGCAAGGTGTCGATTATCGCTGGTCGGGTCGGTGCTTCAAAAAAAAGGCAAGGTATCTTTCGTTCGGTGATCATCCATTTTATCGAACGTATCTGCCGGATGCCTGGTGTGGTCTCTTCATTCAGATTGACGGAGGCGACACGATTTAGCCGATATTCTTTTTCGAAATACTGGTAAGCATCATGGTACGTTATAAAGGGTGTCCGGGTGTTGTCGAGTTCGTCATCCAGTCGTTTTGCAAGCTGGTCGATACGTTTAAGTGTCTGTGCCCGGTTGAGTAGATATCCTGACTCGTTGCTCCTGTCGTGTGCGATTAATTCCTGTGATACGCCGATAACGATCTGTCTGGCATTATCGGGCGATAGCCAGAAATGAGGATCGATAAATCGAATATCGTCTGCATCCGGGTCAGTCGAAGACCTGTGCGATGTATCCTGCTTTCCTCGGACGGGTAATAGCGTTATGCCTTTGATCTGCATCAATGATATAAAACTGACATGGTCCTGATATTTTTTCGCGAGTGTCGGGATGAATGTTTCCAGGGCGGTACCGGCCCAGAATACGATATCGGCATCGGCCAGCTTTCGGTAGTCAGAGGGGCGAAGATGACTATGGTGGACAGACTGGGTGGTATCCAGCAGTAGCTGAGGTTCGGTGATGCCCTGCATGAGCGCGGCGACGAGGGAGTGCAGAGGTTTGATGGTGACGACGACTTTCAGCTTATCAGGTGGGTTAGCCGAAACGCTCTGCGGTAGCAGGCAGCCCAGTGAAAAGAGAAAGATCGTTATGCGGATGATGGGAAGCATGGTGGATATTATTGTTTTATCATTGATTAGTAAATGTTATGTTATAATATAACATAATATGATGGAACAAGGTTGAGCCGGGGTTTTAAAATATGTCTGTGCATCAATGTCCGCATGCGGGCAAAACCAGTTGTATGCGACCGACCTCCTTACAGGTTGAATCCCTGATAAATCAGGCAGAACAATTGTGCGAGCAACGTCAGCAGCGATTCACAGCGTTACGCAGACGAGTATTAACGTTGATCTGTCAGGCAGAATCCCCCATGGGTGCCTATCAATTATTAGAATTCCTACAGGGTGACGGGCGTTCTGCGGCACCTCCCACTATCTACCGTGCACTGGATTTTTTGATGGCACAAGGTCTGATACATCGTCTGGCGAGCAACAACACCTATCTTGCCTGTGCTCATCCGCAGCAGGATCACGAAGCGGTGTTCCTGGTGTGTCAGCATTGTGGTCAGACACAGGAAATCCACACCGATGGCATCACGCATTCTGTCCAGGAAAAAGCCTCTCGTTATAAATTCAAGGTGTTGCATACTTCGGTTGAGGTGGCGGGTCTGTGTGCTAAATGTTCACCCGGATTTAACCCGCCCTCTGCAGGGGGGCTTGCATGAGCGATACATTACTCAGTGCTGAAAAAATTTGTCTGACAAGGGACGCGAAAGTCATCTTGCAGGATGTTAGTCTGCAGATACAGCAGCGCGAGATCATTACCCTCATCGGTCCCAATGGCGCAGGCAAGACCAGCCTGATCCAGATATTGCTGGGGCTGTTGAAAGCCGATTCTGGTGTGATACATCGACATAAAAAACTACGTATCGGTTATGTTCCTCAGACCATGAGTATTCCCCAGGTGATGCCTCTGCGTGTTCGTGACTTTCTTGCGCTATCAGCAGGGAGGGGATTTTATGGTGATAAGATTGATGTCGAGCAAGTTCATGCGGTACTCGAAGAGCTCGACATAGGATACCTGTTCGATGCGGCGATGCAGGGTCTGTCCGGTGGGGAGATACAACGCATATTACTGGCCAGGGCGTTATTAAAAGCCCCGCAACTCCTGATCCTCGATGAGCCGGCATCCGGCATGGATGTTATCGGTCAGCAAAAATTGTATGACACGATAAAAAATATCCGTGATGCACATGCCTGCGGCATACTCATGGTGTCACATGACCTGCATCTTGTCATGGCTGCTACCGACAGAGTCGTCTGTCTGAATACGCATGTGTGTTGCACGGGGCATCCTGATGATGTCAGCGAGCACCCGGAATATCTGAAATTATTTGGCTCAGCACTGAGTGGTCTGGCTCTGTATTCCCATCATCACGACCATGAACATGACATGA
>DROB01000015.1 GCA_011321985.1 Gammaproteobacteria bacterium
ATATCGGCTCAAAAGCTGTTCTTTACGGGTAAAGGCTGTACTTTAAGAGAAGGACTGTATGCCAGAGTTTGTTTAGCGTATTATTTTTGGCATAAAAAGCAGGGTTTAAGCGACAAAAGGGCGATTAGGATACACTGACATTTTATTTTGAATGGGTCGTGTTGCTCCGGCCCTGATCCGCATCTAATTCGAGATCAGCGTAGAAGGATATCAAATGTTATCAGGCGTAATGTTATCGTGGTTTATTCTTACAGCATTCTCAGTGCTATTCGTTGCCGTGGACAGCATGAAGACACCAGAGTCGCCCGTTTTGAAATGGGGGTTCATTTTATTGACGGTCTATACTGGCCCTATAGGTGCCTTCCTGTATGTGCTGGGATGTCGTGAACCATTGCCTGGTCTGCATGAACGATACACGGCAACACTTTGGCGGCAGGTACTCGGCTCTACCATGCATTGTGTTGCTGGCGATGGTCTGGGTATTCTGGCAGGTGCAATAATTGGAGGCATGATTCACCTGTCGAAACCGACAGAAATCGGCCTTGAATATCTGCTCGGGTTCGGTTTTGGCTGGAGTATCTTTCAAGCTCTGTTTATGAAAGCGTCTTCAGGAGGGTCATTCTATAGAGCACTGAAAAATACGTTTATTCCAGAACTGGTTTCGATGAACTACTTAATGGCTGCGATGATAGTTGTCACGACTATCGGCATGAGCCTGGTTCCAGGCAGCGGTAATCCGCTAACCGTAGAATTCTGGTTTATCATGTCGATGGCATTGTTAGCAGGATTCATTGCGGCCTATCCAATAAATTGGTGGCTGGTATCTAATCATCTGAAGCATGGAATGATGACAGTAAGGCCAAAAACAGGTGGTGATATTATTTCTGATGCACAGGAGCATTCATCGTATGATGGAGCGGAATCAGGCCATGATTCTGAAAATCACAAGGATAAAATATCTAACAATGCGATTTGGTTAATGGTGATTATTTCTTTTGTTGTTTTTGGGGGTGGTGCAGGTTTTTCACTAATGTACAAAGCCTGACTTTTTAGCATATCAATGGTATCGACGGTCCATGAGGTCAGGCTCGATTGCATTGCTTAAGAGTTTGCACCACTGAGCGTACGTTATTGTCCGGTAAATGTGTTAGCGCTAAAAAACCGGGTATCTCTGTGGTTGTTGCTTCTGGCCTCACTTCTTCGGAATGTATAAATCCGTGATCGTACCTTCGGCCATCTCTGCGGCAAAATTAAATGTTTCTGACAGTGTTGGGTGTGGATGTACGGTAAGTGCGATATCCTCAATGTCTGCCCCCATCTCCAGAGCCAGTACGGCTTCAGCGATAAGCTCGCCTGCATTGGTGCCGACCATACCTGCACCGATGATCTTCTGCGTATCCTTATCAAACAGCACCTTGGTGATACCTTCGTTGCGCCCGATACTCAATGATCGGCCGCTGGCTGCCCAGGGAAATACACCCTTGGTGTATTCGATGCCATCGGCTTTTGCCTGTTCTTCGGTGATGCCCATCCAGGATATTTCCGGGTCGGTATAAGCGACCGAAGGAATGGTCTTTGCATCGAAGAAAGATTTCATGCCGGCAATAACTTCGGCTGCTGTTTTGGCTTCGTGGGTGGCTTTGTGAGCTAGCATGGGCTGGCCGACAACATCGCCGATGGCGAAGATGTGACTGACATTGGTGCGCTGTTGTTTATCGACGGTGATGAAACCGCGTTCATCGACGGTAACACCGGCTTTGTCTGCATCGATGAGTTTGCCATTCGGGCTTCTGCCAACAGCGAGTAGTACTCGGTCGAACGTATCATGTTCAGGAACACCTTTGCCTTCGAAAGAAACTTTCAGGCCTCTTTTCAATGCTTCTATTGCAGTTACTTTCGAGTTTAACCAGATATTTTCGTAACGGTTTTTGACGCGTTTCATCAAGGGTCGAACCAGGTCGGCATCGCAACCCGGGATCAGACCGGGTGACAATTCGACGACGGATACTTTTGAGCCGAGTGCGTCATAGACGGTCGCCATCTCCAGACCGATGATACCTCCACCGATGACCAGTAGACGTTTTGGTATGTCAGTCAGTTCCAGTGCGCCGGTAGAATCCATCAGGCGCTCATCGTCATACGGGAAGCCAGGGATTTTAAAGACCGAGGATCCGGCAGCGATAATAGCGTTGTCAAAAGAGAGGGTCTGGTCACCTTTCTTACTGCTGACTTCGATAGTATTGGGCGAGGTGAACCTCCCATAACCGGTGACTACCTGTACTTTGCGTTGTCTGGCCAAACCGGCCAGACCACCGGTGAGTTGTTTGATGACTTTATCCTTGAAACCGGCCAGTTTTCTGATATCGATTTTAGGTTTGCCAAAACTGATACCGTGATCGGCCATCTCTGCGGCTTCATTGATGATTTCAGCGGTATGCAATAATGCTTTTGATGGGATGCAACCGACGTTCAGGCAGACGCCACCAATACTGTCATATTTCTCGATGAGGATAACTTTTTTACCGAGATCTGCTGCACGAAAAGCAGCGGTGTAGCCTCCCGGGCCGGAGCCGAGTACCACGACTTCGGCGTGGAGATCGCTATCACCATCAAATGCTGAGGTCCTGGCAGGTGTCTCTTCTTCTATTTTTTCTGTTCTAGATGTGGTCTCTGCCGGGGTATCCGTTAAGGTATCATTGCTACCAGCAACTTCGAGTCTGAGTATCAGATCACCCTGATTAACCTTGTCGTTGGCACTCACTACGACTTCCTGCACGGTGCCTGCAGAGGGTGAGGGAATCTCTATTGAAGCTTTATCAGATTCCAGCGTGATGAGTGGATCTTCTTCTGCGATGACATCACCCGCACTGACCAGTATCTCTATGATATCGACATCAGAGAAATCACCGATATCTGGAACTTCTACATTGACTATTTTGCTCATAATGTTTGCTCGAAATTAAAACATTGAAAAACGGTTTACCGGGGAGGCGAAGAGACGCAAGGAAAAATTAAAAAATATCTGTGCCTCTGTGTTTCTGCGGTAAAACAGCTATTGAAATCTTATAGCAATAATCTTCTCGTATCGGATAACACCCTGCTTAGGTAAGAAGTAAAACGCGCACCGTCCGCACCATCGATAACACGGTGGTCGTAAGACAGTGATAGTGGCAACATCAGACATGGTTTGAATTCTTCACCATCGTAAACCGGTTTGATGCTCGAGCGTGATACACCCAGGATGGCAACTTCAGGTGCGTTGACGATAGGCGTAAATGCCGTGCCACCGATACCGCCGAGACTGGAAATGGTTATACAGCCGCCAGACATGTCGCTGGGTGATAATTTCTTATCGCGCGCACGTTTGCTGGTCTCTATCAGTTCGGCGGCTAATTCGAACAGGGTTTTCCTGTCGCAGTCACGGATTACGGGGACGACTAATCCATCGGTTGTGTCCATGGCAACGCCGATATTGATATATTTCTTGAGCACGAGATTTTCGCCAGAGTGATCGAGAGAAGCGTTAAAGCGGGGGAATTCTTTCAGTGCCGAGACCAGTGCCTTCATCAAAAAAGCCAGTACGGTAATACGGACCCCTTCTTTCTCATTCTCCTTGTTTAACTGCTTGCGGAATTTTTCAAGCTCGGTGATATCTGCTTCATCGAACTGGGTAACGTGAGGTATGGTGACCCAGTTACGGTGCAGGAATTTTCCGGTCAGTTTGTTGATGCGAGATAATTCATGGATTTCGATATCACCGAACTGGCTAAAATCGATTTCCGGCATCGGTTCAACACCGAGACCACCACCCTGACTGCCTTGCGCCAATGCCTGCTTAACCCAGGCTTTAACATCTTCTTTCAAGATGCGATTTTTTGCACCGGTCCCTGACATCAACGATAGATCAGCACCAAGTTCGCGGGCAAATTTTCTTACCGAAGGGCTGGCGTGTGCTCTGCTGAAACCTTCTTCATCGATTTTTATCGATGCTGTCGGTGAGGGTCTGGGGGCGGGTTTCTGTGCTGCCGCCGGTGCGGGTGTTGTTACCGGCGCGGGGGAGGGAGCGGCGGGTTCTTCTTTTATTTTTTCGACGGGGGATCCTGCGGAGGTATCGTCCTCTGATGCTTCGATGGTTATCAGCAATGTGCCTTCGGATACCTTGTCACCCATATTAACTTTTATTTCCCTGACGGTGCCAGCCAGAGGTGAGGGTATCTCCATCGCGGCTTTGTCTGACTCCAGTGAGACGATGGGGTCTTCTATCGAGATTGAGTCACCTGCTGCAACCAGGATCTCGATGACTTCGACACCATCAAAATCACCGATATCAGGAACAAGGATGTCTTTTATTTCTGCCATTGTTATCTACCTGTTGAACCTGTATGGGTCAAGCGTTTATCGGGTTAGGTTTTTTGATGTTGATACCGTACTTCTTGATAGCATCGCTAACCTTCGATGCAGGGATGGTCCCTTCATCTGCCAGGGTTTTGAGTGCGGCAATAACGACATAATGGCTGTTGACTTCGAAATGGCGACGTAAATTTTTACGTGTATCCGAACGACCGAAACCATCGGTACCCAGTACGGTATAGGTTGCTGGTACATATTGGCGAACCTGATTGGATACCGTGCGGATATAATCTGAGGAAGCGATAACGGGGCCTTCGCTTTTTTCCAGTTGTCTTGTGATGTAGGGTATACGGGCTTTTTTACCCGGGTTCAGCATGTTCCAGCGTTCACAATCCACTGCTTCGCGGGCCAGCTCGTTATAGCTGGTGATGCTCCATACATCGGCACTGACTTTCCAGTCTTTCCTTAGCAGCTCAGCGGCATCGATGACTTCGCGTAAGATGGTGCCGCTACCGAACAACTGGACTTTTTTATCACCTTTTCTGGCTTTATCCGCACTGAAACGGTACATGCCTTTTATGATGCCTTTTTCAGCACCTTTGGGCATTTCAGGCATCACATAATTTTC
>DROB01000016.1 GCA_011321985.1 Gammaproteobacteria bacterium
TACCGAACATATCGACTGGGCATTAGAACAGCATCAGCCTTAACTCGATCTTTAACTTATCTAAACGGTGGCTATCGGACATTAGTGGGTGCTTTGGCCTGGTTGTGAACAGGTAATTCGTGCGTTTAATTTAGCCTCTGTTCGCGGAATAAATTCCGCTCCTACAGGTTCACCGCCACAAGGAGCGGTTTGCAAACCGCGATGTCTCGAGACCAGCACCAGACCCAATAAAAAAGCAACTGCTATTTAACAAATGACACGCCCACCATCAATCAGAAAAATTCAGCTTCATACTATAATCGATCAGGCTGTTGGTCGAATCATCATAGCGTGACACATCCGTTCGAGCATGCAAGGTATTCTGGATATCTGCCGCCAGCTGCTTGCCGTATTCAACACCCCATTGATCGAAAGAATTTATGTTCCATATCACACCCTGAACAAAAACCTTGTGCTCATACATCGCCAACAGAGCACCCAGCGTCCTGGGATCAAGGTTCTTGAAGACAATGGAATTAGTCGGTTTGTTGCCTTCGAATATCTTATGCGGCAGGACATCTTCGATCTTTTCTTCTGTGACTCCCTGCGCTTCCAGTTCGCTGCGTGCTTCAGCTTCTGTCTTACCTTTCATCAGCGCACGGGTCTGTGCCAAAAAATTCGCCAGTAGCACACAGTGTTGATCGCCCAACGGGTTTCGGGTCTGTGCGGGAATCAAAAAATCGGCGGGCACCGGTTTGGTCCCCTGGTGCAGTAATTGAAAGAAGGCATGCTGGCAGTTGCTACCGGTCTCACCCCAGATGATAGGCCCGGTCAGATAATCTACACGTTCACCCTGACGGTTGATGGTCTTACCGTTACTCTCCATATCCAGCTGCTGCAGATAAGCAGGCAAGCGACGCAGATACTGGTTGTACGCCATGACGGCATGACTCTGCGCATCGAAGAAATTGTTATACCAGATTCCGAGCAGTGCCAGGATAACCGGCATATTTTTTTCTATCGGCACCGATTTAAAGTGCATATCCATGGCATGCGCACCATCGAGCAAGGCTTCGAAGTGATCCATACCCAGATAGAGTGCTATCGGCAAGCCGATGGCCGACCATAACGAATAGCGCCCACCGACCCAGTCCCAGAACTCGAACATGTTCTCTTCCAGTATGCCAAATTCTGCCGCAGCCTGTTTATTGGCCGTGACTGCGACAAAATGCCGCGCCACGGCTTTTTCATTACCGGTTAACTCGACGAACCACTTACGCGCACTCTGTGCATTTAACAGGGTTTCCTGTGTGGTAAATGTTTTTGATGAGACGATGAACAGGGTCGATTCCGGTTCGACAAATTTTAGTATTTCGGTCAGATGGGTAGGGTCGATATTAGATACGAAATGTACGTTCATGCCACGTTGTGCATAAGGCTTCATCGAGTCACAGACGACGTGCGGCCCCAGATCAGAACCACCTATGCCTATGTTGATAACATCTTTTATCAGCCGTCCGGTATATCCCCGTAGATGCCCGCCGCGTACCCGCTCGGTAAAATACCGGATCTGTGCCAGCACCCGATTAATTTTCGGCATCACATTTTCGCCATCGACATAAACCGGCGTGTTGCTGCGGTTTCTCAGTGCGGTATGTAACACCGGACGAAATTCAGAGATATTGATCGGCTCACCGGAAAACATCTGATCCCGCCAGCCTTCGATATCGACTTCTCTGGCCAGGTCACACAGCAGTTTGAACGTCTCGTCATTGATCCGGTTCTTGGAAAAATCCAGCAGGATATCATCCATCTGAGTACTGAACTTTCTAAAACGCTGGCCTGCCTCCTTTTCTTCCTGCGCAAAAAGATCACGCATATGAACATCTTTTATCTGTTCAAAATGGGCTTCAAGTGCCTTCCATGAGGCTAGTTCCGTCAACTTCGGCATAGTATCAACATTTTATCGTCTTATTGCTATGTAAGGCTAGTTCAAAACTGGGAATACACCAGCCTGTACCGGCTTATTATGGAGCATTATGTTCCGGGCAATGTTATCCAACCACGAATACACTCATGATAAAGGATGCAGGCAGCTCGCCATGTATCAGTAAATCCTTAAATACGTTATAATTATCCGCTCACTCAACATTAATGTAGCCAATCTTTGGCCTGCCAGCATGCCATCACAGCTTATGAATGATATCGCCATCTCTGCCGAAAACAATCTGGATACCGAACACAAACTCGCCGGCCTACTGAATACCGCGACCACCGATAAGCAACTACGGGCCAGGGTGAAATTATTCGGCAACCTGCTAGGTAACGTCCTGCTCTCCAATGCCGGCGCAAAGGTGTACAACGCGGTCGAGAAACTTCGCCAGGGCTTTATCGAATTACACCGCGAAGAAGACGCATTAAAAAGAGAACGTCTGATGTCGCTCATCGCCTCACTGGATGAGGAAACGCTCACCCAGGTAGTACGTGCATTCAGCACCTATTTCAGCCTGGTAAACGTCGCTGAAGAAGCCTCTCAACTGCAACTCCGACGCAGACAGATACGTAAGGGTGGAGAACTCTGGATCGGTTCATTCGACTCCGCATTACGTGACCTGGTCGATATGAACATGTCGGCAGAACGCCTGCAAACTCTGCTGGATCACATGGCCTATATCCCGGTAATCACCGCCCATCCCACCGAAGCTAAACGCCGCAGCATCCTGTACGCCTTACGCCGCATTTTTTTGACCAATGAAAAATTGAATGATACCCGCCTGGGAAAAATACAACGACAGAAAGTAATCGACGAGTTGGAGACACAGATCCATATCCTGTGGCGTACCGACGAGGTCCGTGAAAACCGACCCCAGGTCCGGGATGAGATCAAAAACGGTTTATACTACTTTAAAGAGAGCCTGTTTGAAGCCGTGCCCATGGTGTACCAGAACATGGAAGAGCGGTTACGTGACCACTACCCGAATGCACAGATTACCGTACCAAGCTTTCTGAAGTTCGGATCATGGATCGGTGGTGACCGCGACGGCAACCCGAATGTCACCCCGGAAACCACCCAGCTTGCTCTGCGACTCCAGTCCCGTACTTCATTGCAGGAATACATCAAACGCTTGAACACTGTTTTTAAACATCTGACGCATTCCGATCAGTTCTGTACACCGAGCAGCGATTTCAGCGCCAGCCTGGAAAGAGATGAAGACCTGCGATTTGATGTTTTTGTCAATAATCCGCTTTCCTATCAGCATTCACCCTACCAGCGAAAGCTGGCTTTCATGCGTTTTCGACTACAGCAAAACCTGGATAAAACACGCGCACTTATCGCTGACAGCGATGCTGATATCAGTCCGTATGTCCATGCCTATAAATCAGAGGATACTTTCTTACACGACCTAATACTCATCCGTGACTCTCTGTACAGCCACGATGACCAGAAGATCGCTGACCTCGCCATAAAAGATCTGATCCGACTGGTCGAATCATTCGGCTTTTATCTGATGCACCTGGATGTTCGCCAGGAATCAACTCGTCACAGTGATGCGGTTGCTGCCATCTTAAAACTGGATGGCACTCAACAAAATTATGGAGAACTGGATGAAACCGCGAGGATAAAGCTGCTCTCTGAGCTCATTCAGGATCAATGCGATAACATCGAGTTTGACCCATCACAACTCGACGATACCAACAGGGAAACCCTGGAGGTCTTCGAGGTCATCGAAAAGATGCACGACGAGATAAGTTCTCGCGCATTCGGTGAATATGTGATCTCGATGACACACCAGGCGAGCCACGTCATGGAAGTCATGTTTCTCGCAACACTGGTCGGTCTTGCCGGAAAAGATGGCGATGAATGGTTCTGCAAGATTCAAATTTCACCTCTGTTCGAAACTATCGAAGATCTCAATCACATCGAATCGGTACTGACAAACTTGTTCGATGATGATATCTATCGAGCCCTGCTATCTGCTTCAGGCAATATGCAGGAGGTCATGCTGGGGTATTCTGACTCCTGCAAGGATGGTGGTATCCTCGCCTCTTCGTGGCAGTTATTTGAAGCGCAGCAAAAAGCCATCAGTCTCGCCGACTCACATCAGATCGATTGCCGCCTGTTCCACGGACGAGGCGGCACCATCGGTCGCGGTGGCGGCCCGACCCATGAGTCCATCCTGTCACAACCCGAAGGCACGGTTCATGGTCAGATAAAATTTACCGAACAGGGCGAGGTGTTATCCAATAAATACAGCAATCCGGAGACAGCCGTATACGAATTAACACTCGGCGTAACCGGTCTGATGCTCGCCAGCCGTTATCAGTTACTCCCCGGTGACTCGACGGCAACCGAAGAAAACATGGCCATCATGCGCGAGATTATGACCTACGGCGAGGCCAGCTACCGCCAGTTAACCGATCACACGGAAGGCTTCCTCGATTATTTCTATGAGGCCACACCCGTCAGTGAAATCGCGATGATGAATATCGGCTCCCGTCCTTCTCATCGAAAGAAGGGAGACCGCTCAAAATCATCCGTCCGTGCTATCGGCTGGGTCTTCGGCTGGGCACAGGCGAGACAGACTCTACCCGCGTGGTATGGCATCGGTAGTGCATTACGTAGATGGGTAGGTGATGATGTGACACGTATGCAGAAATTGCAGGATATGTACGAACACTGGCCGTATTTTCGAGCACTGTTGAGCAATACAGAGATGGCACTGTATAAAACAGATATTCGCACAGCAAAAGAATATGCTGAATTATGCCTGTCGCAGGAAACGGGCCGACGCATCTTTGAGATGATCCGTGATGAACATGACCGCACCCTGGAAGTGACATTAGCGGTATCCAATATGACTCGGCTGCTGGATGACATCCCGCCATTAGCCCTGTCCCTGATGCGAAGAGACCCCTATCTGGACCCACTCAACCACATTCAGATCAAATTACTGAAACGCTACCGTGATGAGTCGCTGGATATGAAAGAGCGCGAGAAGTGGTTAAACCCCCTGTTGCGGAGCATCAATGCGATTGCGGCAGGGATGCGAAATACCGGGTAGTACATATATCGACACAGTAGAAGTCGGGCTCCTCGCCTCGATATGGCTATTTCTGATTGGTGCCCGTCACCTTGTCCGGTTTTAGCAAACGCATAACTACATGACATAAATCAAGTGAACACCCCGTTATCACTACTAACATGATGCGATGAATACGTTAACGATAATCGTGGGTGGCATACTCGGCCTTTTATTTTCAGGATTTATTATTTTCCTGTTCTATACCATTATGAAGAACCTGATCAATGGCAGGAAATTTCATCATTCACTGGAACAGCAATTTAATAAATTACGACTGAGCAATATGCTTGCCGCGCTGGGCATCAACAAAACAAGGTATCTCTACCAGACCCGGGTACAGGACATCCAGCAACAGATGGATAACTGTTCCAACTGTGAGAACATCGATGAGTGTGATGAAAGGTTGTCTGACTCAGACCTCGATATCTCGACGATCGATTTTTGCAACAATGAAGCCGAACTGATAGAAATAAAGCAGCAACAAATCAGAAAACAGTCCGAAAATGACCAGGCAGAGAGCGACAGGTAGAAACCTGCCAGAAACAGGGAGCAGGAAACATGTCCACCCGCTCATTCATGTCCTGACCGGCGCAAGCGGACAGGGTATGACTGGTGGCGAGAGAAGCCCCTGGTTATGGCCATCGACGGCAGGGAAGCCATCATGAGCCTGCAGGGATGTATTTACGGCGCATCTCAAACAGGGACCCTCGTTTACACAAAATTTGCGTCAAGCCGCGGGAATGACTCCATAGAGATTAGAATTCTGTCGTTTTTTTAAAACCACAGGGCGACTTCTACTCGACAGGTGCCTGAAAGCCCCTCCCTCTGCGCCCGTTCGACAAAGCCCTAATTCTGTGCCGCAGCACTCTCATCCAGGTGGTGAATATTCGCATTCGGGGTTTCTTTCTGGTGCTCGATCAACTTTTTTGCCTTCACGTTATGCAGCATGGTGCCATTGATCTCTGCACCACTGGCCATTTCGAGCAGGTTGTATTCCACATTACCGGAAATACGAGCATGCGCTGATAACTCCAGTTTCTCGCTGGCATACACGTTGCCTTCCACTTCTCCGTTGATCACCGCATAGGCTACATGCACATCACCTTCTACACGGCCACGATCACTGATGACCAGCACGGTGCCTTCAACGGCATCAGCTGTGCTCACATTGCCGACGATTTTGCCATCGAGATGAAGCCCACCCTGAAATTTAATGTCACCTGTTACTTCTACACCCTGTCCGACCAATGTATCGATCTTTGATGATTTAATCTTTTTACTGCCAAACATAATCAAGCCCCGCCAGCGGTCAAATCTGACCACGCAAATTGTTCATCGATGGCTTTGATCTTACCTGCTTTCGGTGTCACTTTAACGCGGACAACATCCGGTAAAAATGAGGCTGGCAAGGTCATCACCCCTTCGAAATTCTGAAAATACTTAAATCCGAATTTCATTGGCTTTTTGGTATCATTTGAGACTTCCGATAACTTTAAAGTAACCGGCTGTCCTTTGTTTACTCCTTCGATACTGACATCCATCGTACCGCGAGCAAAACGGTCATTCCGGCCTCGCTGGCTAACCATTATCTTGTAATGGTAACCTCCCTCTTCGTTCTGTTTTATCTGTATCGTCTGAATCGCGATCGAGCGGTTACCCTGCTCCGGTGCCACGATGCTCTTATAAAAAGATAACTCTTTTCTAAGCTCCAGGGCTTCATTTTGTACCTGCGCCAGCGTTTCTTTTAGCTGCACTGAAGCATCGTCATCAATTCGACTATTACGTTCAAGCATAGTCGCTCGTCGGTTACTTTCAATGATTTCGGCCTGAGATTCTTCTAATTGTGCCTGCAGTTGTTCTATATAGGCATCTGAGTCAGAACTGTTGTAACCGGCAACACTACGCCCATATTCAAAACTGAACCACACTAGCAGCACGATTATACAGAGGATACCGAGCAGGCTGAGCAACCATAATCGCGGCTGCTGGATGGTAATGATAGTGCGTGTCTGTAATGGTTTCATAATAAAGTGACTGGTTTATGGCAGTAATGCCACCTGCTTGAGTCCCAGTGCCTCATCAAATTCAAACATGATGTTCATATTCTGCACCGCCTGTCCCGCTGCCCCTTTCACCAGATTGTCGATGACGGACGAGACCACCACCGTATCACACTGCTGCGGGCGAAAGATGGATATGCGACAGGTATTCGCCCCTTTTACCGAACGTGTTTCAGGCATGACCCCCTGATCCAGGATATCGACAAAGGGCTCCGCCGAGTAACGATCCACATACAGCTGATGCAGATCGACCGCCTCATCGGTTTTTAATCTGGCATAGAGACTGGTCTCGATCCCACGTATCATCGGCAACAGGTGCGGAACGAACGTCAGACCGACCTCATGCGAAACGACATCGCTTAATGTCTGCCTGATCTCAGGTAGATGCCGGTGACCATCGACCGCGTACGGTTTAAAATTTTCTGCTGACTCCGCCTGTAAGGTCGCTACACTGGCACCACGACCCGCACCACTGACACCTGATTTAGCATCAACAATTAACCTCTGGTCATCGATCAAACCCTGTTCGATCAGTGGCAGAAAACCCAGTGTGGTAGCGGTGGGATAGCAGCCAGGGTTCGCCACGACTCTCGCCGTTTTAATGGCTTCACGATTGATCTCCGGCAGACCATAAACGGCTTCAGCCAGGACATCGATACAGGCGTGATCCATACCGTACCACTGCTTCCAGACGGACGCATCTTTCAGCCTGAAGTCAGCCGCCAGATCGATAACACGGACCCTGTTCTCGACCAGCGCCGGCACCATCTTCATCGCCGTACCATTGGGAGTTGCAAAAAACACCACATCACATTCAGACAGGGTTTCGAGTTCTGGCTCGGTGAAGCAGATGTCAGTAAAACCACGCAGGTTTGGAAACAGATCAGCCACTCTATTGCCTGACTCCGAACGCGAAGTCACATATTTTAAACTTACCTCAGGATGCATCACCAACAGGCGCAATAATTCCGCTCCGGTATAACCGGTCCCACCCACAACACCTACCGCTAACATCTGACACCTTCACTCATTATTTTTATCTCCATGATGGAGGGGATACTGAAAATCGTCGTCGAGGCATGATTTTTCGCCAGACAGGCTGATGCATGGCAGCATTACCGGAGAACGATTGCAGTACAATTCAACTTTCTTCACTGTTCACTCTTTACTATTCACTGTAGTATTCACCTTAATTCCTGATTATAGCGGTACTACAATGTTATGGGTTAAAGCTTTCCATATTATCTTTATGGTGACCTGGTTCGCAGGTCTGTTTTATCTGCCACGCCTGTTTGTCTACCATGCCGAATCAAAAGACGAGACCAGCAATCAGCGTTTTAAGATCATGGAACGCAAGCTATTTTATGGTATCGCAACCCCCGGTGCTATCATCACCATCGGCCTCGGGCTCTGGCTTATCCACTTTCTTGGCGGTGAGATCATCCATGCCTTCTGGTTACAGGCAAAACTAGCACTGGTCATATTACTGATTATTTACCATATCTATTGCGGCAAACTGCTCAGAGACTTTAAATATGACAGGAACCGACACGGACATGTATGGTATCGATGGTTTAATGAATTACCGGTATTTATACTGATCGCAATTATCTTGCTCGTCGAACTGCAGCCGTTATAGTAGTCGCAGACTCTAAGCTGTAAGTAATAGCAAGCTTCACCCTCTGTTCCTGCAGCATGTCCCTGCAGCTCATAACTTTCTATTTACGACCTGTAACTAAACATACTGCTCCAGCTGACTCAGTGCCTGCTCGTACACCTTGCGTTTGAAAGCGACAATCTCTTCTACCGGTGCCCAGTAATCGACCCAGCGCCAACAATCGAACTCGGGCTTATCCGTGCAACACAGGTCAAAGTCACTCTCCAGCCCCGTCAATCGCAGATAGAACCATATCTGCTTCTGTCCGATACACAACGGTTTAGAGCGACGACGCAATAGATGATCAGGGATACGATAACGCAGCCAGTCATCCGTTTGACCAGCCACCTCGACATGCTCCGGCAATAACCCTGTCTCTTCCTGTAATTCACGGTACATGGCCTGTATCGGTGATTCATCACCGTCTATGCCTCCCTGAGGAAACTGCCAGGTCTTTTGACCGGCTCGACGTGCCCAGAAAACCTTGCCTTCGGAATTGCTCAGGATGATGCCAACGTTTGCCCTAAAACCATTAGAATCAATCACTTGGAATACCATCCGGGTACATCTAGACTGCTTAGTTACGACATACCACAAAAAATTTACTTACCTTGATAATAACAGACCATAATAATAATAAAAGATTTATCCTGATAAAAAATAAATAATAATATCTGACAAATCAGTATGATATTAGAGCTTTCTAATATAAAATCACAACCTTTTCAACTTGATCAATAACCTTAACCTTTTTATGGCACTTGCTCTTTTCGATCTTGATAATACACTGCTCGCCGATGACAGTGATTTTTTGTGGGGCTGCTTTCTTGTCGAAAAAGGTCTGGTCGATAAAACCACTTACGATGAAGCCAACCAGCGTTTTTACGCAGAATATAAACAGGGCACACTGGATATCCTTGAATTTCTCGCCTTCTCACTCAAACCACTGACGCAGTTTTCCATACCAGAACTCGATCAGTTGCACAAAGAGTTCATGCTAAAACATATCCAGCCAGCGATGACACAAAAAGGGCTCGCACAGATACAGTACCACCAGAACAGAGGAGACACGACGGTCATCATTACCGCGACCAACCGCTTTGTTACCGGCCCTATCGCCAGAGCTTTTGAGGTTGATGACCTGATCGCGACCGACCCTGAGATCATCGATGGACGCTATACCGGGCGAGTTGCCGGTACCCCCTGCTTTCAGGGTGGCAAGATCACACGCCTGAACCAATGGCTGAAAAACACCTCTTTTGACCTCGAAGACAGCACGTTTTACAGTGACTCTCATAACGACCTTCCCCTGCTGGAAAAAGTAAGCACACCGATTGCTGTCGATCCAGATGATGAATTGAAAACGATAGCAACCCGGAAAAACTGGGAGATACGTAGCTTCAGATAAAAAGGTACAAAGTATCTACCGGGCTGTATTTACAGCGTGCCTCAGCTGGAGCACTGATTCATACCTCGGATAACAGGCACACAATTTACCCCCGACAAAATTAACGTGGCGACAATGATCCAGGTTATTTTTTTACTACGTTCGCCTGATAGGCCTCTAACAATGCGGGGGTTTCGATTGAACCATGATGGTGTAACTGTCGCCACACACCTTCCTGTTTCCGGTAGACGCGTGAGGTGCGGATGGCAAGATCGAGCTTTTTCCCCCTGTTGATAAAATAGCCTCGCTCTCTGCCTACTGCACAGAAGAACTCTCCTGACTGATGGATACTGTAGTCATAAAATTCGACATAAACCTCCGACTCACCGCTAAAAATACGCTCATATACACCAGCGATTTCAGCCCAGCCACGACGCACCCCACCAAGTGGATTGGACATAGAAGCTTCCTCGGTGTGTGACCAGTTTGCGGTCATCTTCTCCATATCACCGGTATTAAATGCCTGATAAAACAACTGCAATGCCGCCTGTGGTGCCTTTTTTTCAAACCGGGTCTCTTTTCCGGTTATAGCCTGTTCATAAATCATAAGACCTCCTATTTTGTTGTATATACAACTATTATGGTAAAAAAACGGTGATGCACTAGTACAAAAATCGTTTCAGCCCGATGCCTCCTTCTCTGCATCAGACACTTTGGCCAAATTGTGCCCGGTCTCACGGAGCACGTTCACGATTTTTGCTAAATTCTGGCGACCCAGACTGTCCATCATTTTCTGATAGAGTGCATCACCGGTGGTATTTAACTGCTGCTGTATCTTTTGTGCTTTAGCTGTGGGAAAAACCCGTACCTCCCTGCCCTGTCGTTCACGACTAAGTAACTGTTTATTTTCCAGTGCGGTGATGAACCGGGTTATAGTGGATTTTTCCAGTTTGAGTTCCCGCGTTATCTGAGACTGTGTCAGACCCGGTGTTTCGAGCAACAGGCGAAGCAGATAAGCATGTGAAGGTGATAGATCAAACTCGGCAAAAGCTTCATCCCAGATCCCGTTCACGCGCCTGGCAAGCGCATTAACATTAAAATACAGACACCGTTCGAACATAGGTGATAGACTAGCAGCTATCTGTTGCACATACAACTATTTTAGCAACGGCTGAACCAACTGCTGGAAATGCTCTGGTGCCACATATTGCAGCACTTCTTTCGCATGTTCCGATAACGCAATATGCAGACCTTTATCAGGGTACAAATAATGCACGACATCACCCGATTGAACACGTTGCTCAGGTTCTTCAAAACGCGCCAGTATCACCGCTTCATCCAGATTAACGGTGGGAATAAAAGTCAGGCCTGTAATCCTCTGTTCGAGTATCAGCGGCAAGTCATCTGTCGAGAGCGTGTATTTTTTAGCCTGACCAGAGGCCATGTATTCGGAGCTCACCGCATGCTCCCGTAAGCTTTTGATTTTCTGCTCAGGGGTATCCGTCTGCAGGACCAGTTTGCCCGAGAGCAAACCCGCGCGGTAGTGACCGTAATACATCTCCAGGCTCCCTGTTTCATCACTGGCAGCTATAACAGCAAGATCCATATCATTACCCAGTATCTCGATAGCATCAGCCAGCTGACTGCTCCCGATATGTATCCCGAAGACCTCGGTGGTACCATCGTTCAGAACCGTTATCTGCCAGGGCAACCCCTCTACCATCCCTTTATCTTCAGATGGTTTAATAAAAGGGTATGCCGCCAGCATGATCGCCAGTAGCGAAAAAAGCAGGAAGAATGTTTTCATTGGAAAGACGACAAGAGGCTAAAGATTACGCTCTAGGCAATGTTACGCCCTGTTGTCCCTGATACTTGCCACCACGATCTGCGTAAGAGGTTTCGCAGACTTCATCAGACTCGAAGAACAGCATCTGCGCGACACCTTCATTGGCGTAGATCTTTGCCGGTAGCGGTGTAGTGTTGGAAAACTCCAGTGTGACGTGACCTTCCCACTCCGGTTCCAGTGGTGTCACATTGACGATAATGCCACAACGTGCGTAAGTTGATTTACCCAGGCAGATAGTTAACACATTTCTGGGTATCCTGAAATTTTCTACCGTACGGGCGAGAGCAAACGAATTGGGAGGAATGATGCAGACATCCCCCGTAAAATCCACAAAACTGTGTTCCGAGAAATCCTTAGGATCGACGACCGCCGAATTAATATTGGTAAATATCTTGAAATGATCAGAACAGCGTACGTCGTAACCGTAGCTGGATGTACCATATGAGATCAACCGGTCACCTGCGGCATTTGTTTTTACCTGCCCTGGCTGGAATGGCTCTATCATGCCTTTTTCCGCTTCACGACGAATCCACTTATCAGATTTAATGCTCACTGCTTACCCCGATCTCAAGACATAAAAACGTGTGGGATTGTATCAGACTACGCTGCTACTGGCGAAGATTAGAAGCATCTCTCCACAGAGGCACAGGTTTTTATATTGTTCACGGCCCCCGTAGCGCTGTAAACAAAAAAAGTTTTCGCGCCGAGATGCTTTTATCCTTTTGCCACCAGAACCGGTGGCATAGGACAATCCAGACAGCTGGCGATGGTCCGGGTCAACTCATAAGCCTGAATCGTGACTTTTCCATTGTGGGAGATACAACTGACACAGGCCTGCAGGAAGCGCTTTTTGAGTGGCGGTTTTAAATATTCGAGTTCGTCCATCGCCTGATTCAGGCTTTCCAGTGAAATCGTCTCTTTCGGCAACAGCTTCAATGCCCCTGCACTGATGGAACGTTTGGCACCATCGAAAGCCTGTCGTGCCTGTTGCGCGTCTTTGTGTTCGAGATAAGCTAACAGGGACAACATTAGTTCACTGGAATATTTCGCCGACCCCAGCACGAAATACTTTGCCACCTTTTTCTTTCGCAACCCGTATTGTTCATCCAGTTGCTGCAAGACCAGCCGCTGGATAACCCACTCGCCTAACTCGACTTTATGATCAGCCGTTATCAACTGCTGAACACACTGTTTGAACCGCTGATATTGCTCGATGGTCATTTCTTTCAGTGTCGGTAACGCCAGATCGATGAGCAACAAGGTCTGCGTACGCTGTAATCCGGCGACCTGTTCTTTTGCCTGTTCTACCGTACTGGCATGCAGCTCACCGATAACATCATTCAAGACAGCATATTGTTCATTTTTAATCGCCACCTTTTCATCGAGCAACAACGCCAGTATCAATGCCTGTGCACCGTAAGGATTTTCTGCACTGGCCAGTATGCCCTCAGGTAATGCCTTATGCCAGGCATGTGCCGCATCGACATGTTGCTGCGAGACTTCACCGATATTATCCAGTGAATGCATCACATCCTGCGCAGCAACGTCCAGACCAGCCCCGGTGATAATCGCTGTCGCGATGGTTTTCTTGCGTGATTGCTCAGCCTGCTCTTTACCTGCTTCATCGCGAGCCGGTTTTCTTTCATCGAAAAAATACCGACCATCCCAACGAGGATCGATGCGTAAGATACGTTTTTTTAATGGCGGGTGCGTGGAAAATGAAAACCAGCTAAACGCGGTATCCCCCAGGGCGAAATAGGCATGGCTGTATTCATCCACTGACGCAGCCAGCATGCGGGAACCGTACACTGCGCCACCGATCTTTTTCAGAGCATTGGCGATACCCTCACTGCTGCGCGTATATCGTACCGCCGAAGCATCAGCCAGATATTCGCGTTGCCGGCTGATCAGTGATTTTATCCAGTTACCAAAAAACGTACCGGTATACCCTACCACCGCCAGTGCCCCACCGATACCGACGATCAATAAAATTGCCTGTCCACCACCTTTACTATTGCGTGATACCCGGATGAACCGCAAACTACGCAATATCATCCGACCGGTCAGGCCGATCATCAATATACCGTGAAGGATAGCGATCAGACGAATATTCAACCGCATATCACCATTGAATATATGACTGAACTCGTGCGCGATAACACCCTGCAATTCATCACGGGTTAATCTTTCCAGCGCTCCCCGTGTGATACCGATAACCGCATTGGTGGTCTTCCAGCCTGCTGCAAAAGCATTGATACCCTGTTCATTTAAGATATAGACCTGTGGCACCGGCACACCGGATGCGATCGCCATCTCTTCGACGATGTTTAATATTTTTTTGTGTAAGGGGTCACTGCTACTACGAGGGATGATGACACCACCCAGGTATTGCGCGATGGCCGAGCCACCCGATGAAAGCTGCGCTAATTTGTACAAACTACCCAGACAGATAAAACCGATGATAGCGGCTGAGAGCAGGATGCTCAGATTGGGATCAAACACTCGACCCAGTTCTGATAGTGAAAATGTAGGTTTGGGGTATTCTTTAATATATAGATATTCGAAGACGATGAGATTACTCAGTGCCAGTAAAGCACCGATAGCCAGTAAAAATAATACGATTAACAGGCTGGTACTGCGGCGGGCGGAGTCCTGTGCTTCGAAAAAATTCATGCTTGCCTACTGTGACAGATCGCGGAATAAATTCTGCTCCTACAAGTCATAATGCACTGCGGTAGGAATAGCATTTATTCTGCGATAATCGTTCTCCTGGACAAAAAGCTCATCATTAAAAAATGACAGGATCAAAATGACACTTTCGGTACAGCCTGTATCTCGGCACTATCCTCAAATTCCAGCAGGCTGGCATCTTTGGGATGGCCGAACGAAGTCGCAAAAAAGTTTTGTGGAAAAGACTGAGGTAGGTGTTGTATTCCATCACACCGTCATTAAATGCCTGACGAGCGAAAGCCACGCGGTTTTCTGTGCTGGTCAGCTCTTCACTGAGCTGCATCATATTGGTATTGGCCTTCAGATCGGGATACGCTTCCATCACCAGATTAAAACGCCCCATCGCACTACTCAATTGCCCTTCTGCCTGAGCCAGAGCACCCATCACATCGGCATCACCCGGATTGGCTTTCGCTGCTGCCAGACCGGATGAGGCGGTGTTACGTGCAGTGATGACAGCATCCAGCGTTTCTCGCTCATGCTTCATATATCCTTTGGCGGTCTCGATCAGATTCGGAATTAAATCATAGCGCCGTTTTAACTGCACTTCGATCTGTGCGAAAGCATTTTTATAGCGGTTACGCAGCGATACCAGCTGGTTAAATATACCGACGATATAAAACACGATAAGGCCGATAATGACCAGAGTAACAATGGTTGAGGTTGCCATGTGGGTCTCCATCTTTGACTATAAACTCGATTTTTAACTGACTATAGTTTATTTGTCAGCATACTGCAGGACGAGCCGAAAACCCTGCCAGGAACTTCTGGCACTCAGGATAATACTAATCATTGTGGCAAAAGTGCAGCATGTATTATACGGGATCCCCGTCTGGACTGAAAAATAAGCCCACCCACAAAAAAGCAGTCCGGGGACTGCTTTTTTATTACTCCGAAATGACAGACCGGATCAGTTATTCTGAATGACGATATTCGGAAATTTAGCTGTATAGTCCTTCGCTTTGAGCGATAATTTGGCAGCCGTACGACGCGCGATATCACGGTAGATGATCGAAGCCTTGCTATCCGGATCATCCGCCACGGAGGGATGACCATCATCTGCATTGATGCGGATACCAATATCCAGCGGCAATGCCCCCAGAAAATCAACATTATGCATGTCACACATTTTCTCACCACCACCCTGTCCGAAGATATGCTCGGCATGACCACATTCGGAACAGATATGAATGCTCATATTTTCGACCACACCCAGCACAGGCACTTCGACCTTCTCGAACATCTTCAGCCCCTTACGTGCATCCAGCAATGCGATGTCCTGTGGCGTGGTCACGATGACCGCACCACTAACCGGTACTTTCTGAGCCAGTGTTAACTGCACGTCACCGGTGCCCGGAGGCAGATCGATAATCAGATAATCCAGTGACTTCCAGCGTGTATCACGCAACAACTGTTCCAATGCCTGAGTCACCATCGGGCCACGCCAGATCATCGGTGTCTCATCGTCGATCATAAAACCGATCGACATAGCCTGTAAGCCATGCCCACCCATAGGTTCCAGCGACTTACCATCGGAAGATTCCGGTTTGCCTTCGATGCCTAACATACGAGGAATACTCGGACCATAGATATCTGCATCCAGCACACCGACGCGCGCGCCCTCCTTCTGCAGTGCCAGTGCGAGATTAACCGCAGTGGTCGATTTACCCACACCACCTTTACCGGAAGCGACAGCAATCACATTTTTGATGCCTTCCAGCGGGTTCATGCCGCCCTGCACACTGTGACTGCCTATCTCCCAGCTCGCATCGACCTGTGCAGACGCAACGCCATCAACAGCCTCTATCTTCTCTTTCAGATCATCTGATAATTTATCGACAAAACCAAATGCGGGGTAACCCAGAACAATCTTGACCTTGACATTATCACCTTCAATCGCAATATCTTTAACCACACCTGCGGTGACTGGATCTTTCTCAAGATATGGATCGATATATTGTTTCAGGGCTGATTCGACTTGTTCTTTGGTAACGCTCATGGCGAAAACTCCACAACTGATAATATTTACAGGAAGCGCATTCTACAGCAATAACCCCCTGATTTAACCCTACTTTCTATGGATAAGGCTAGCCATTTGTAGGTATGAATCCAGAAAAAACAGTGGCGACCGAACTCTGTATCAGACAGGGGAGCTGATAAATCCGGATTCACCTATAGCCCTTAAGAAGGCTTACCGGCAGCGGCTTACATCCTTTCCAACCGGGCGCGCAACATCTCTATCTCATCCATCAGATCTACTGCCAGAGCGACACCGGCAAGGTTTATACCCAGGTCATGTTGCAGCCGTTTTGCTCTCTGTACCCGCCGGATACTCATACCGTTAAAGCACCAGTGCGCTTTTTCCATACCGCTCGGCTCGATAAAACCTTCATCGATCAGTTCGATGATGTATTCGGCATGAACAGCACAGGCATCGCACAGCTGCCGCAAGGTCAGCCGCGTTTCATCTTCTATGATGTATCCGCTGAGAATATCTGTCATCTGCTCTACCATGTGTTATACCCCCAATTTTGCACGCGGATTAAAATTGAACGATTGCTGCATTTTTTCATAAGCCGCTTTTTCGCTGTCGGTACCGGCTGGCGGCAGTGCGACCTGCAGGATCACATACAGATCACCCGCCGTATTATTACTGGAACTCGCTGGAATCCCTCTGCCTTTTAAACGCATTTTACTGCCATTGCTGGAACCCTGTTTGATCTTCAGATCGACGGTACCACCGGGTGTCGGAGCCTTAACGCTCGCGCCCAGTGCCGCTTCCCACGGTGCGACGGGTAGATCCAGGTATACGTCTCGCCCCTCTACACGATAGATACTATGTGGATTAAACTCGATTTCGAGATACAAATCGCCGGCTTTACCCTGACCCATACCCGGATTACCCTGGCCACTGAGCCGAATATGCTGACCCTGTTTGATCCCCTTCGGGATGTTTATTTTTAATACACGTTCTTTTGTGGTGACATGACCTGCTGCATCGACATCGGGTACACGCAGGCTGATCGAACGGGTAACGCCTTTCATGGCATCATCCAGATCGATCAGGATTTTGGCATGATGGTCTTCTCCCTTTACATCAAAACCCGATTGCCGCTGATAGGCACCGCGCTGTTGTCCCGCCCCTGCCTGCTGGAAACCCTGACCGAAAAGTGACTCAAAAAAATCACTGTAAGCACTGGCATCTGCCTGATTGAAACTATGGCGCTGTGAACCACCGGTAAAACCACCACCGCCGAATTCGAAGCCGGCATCCCAGTCAGGGGGGGCATTGAAATCCTGACCGTTTTTCCAGTTGGCACCCAACTGATCGTAAGCCGCACGTTTTTCCGGGTCTTTGAGTACCTCGTTGGCTTCACCGACTTCTTTGAAACGCTGCTCGGCATCGGCTTCTTTGCTCACGTCCGGATGATATTTACGTGCCAGTTTTCGGTAGGCACGCTTTATCTCATCTTGCGTCGCATCGCGTTCGACACCCATTATCTGGTAATAATCTTTATATTCCATCTTTGAAAGGATACTTTATCTGTTAATGATTAAAAAAATATTGTCACTGAAAACAGTCACCCGCACACGGGCTACTGTTCTCAGCCTATCGACTTATACTGGGGATGATGTTGATCAATATCAACCGGTGCGAGTTTATAACCAGGGTTTCACTAAGCGGTTAATTCTGCGTAGGTTTCTGCGAATGCGGTGATGGCGATATCCAGATCCTGTTTCGTGTGTGCCGCCGAGATCTGGGTGCGGATCCTGGCCTTGCCTTTTGCCACCACCGGAAAGAAAAAACCGATAGCGTAGACACCGCGTTCGAGTAATTTCTGTGACATCTTCTGTGCCAGAACGGCATCACCTAACATCACCGGTACGATGGGGTGATCACCCGCATCGACCTCGAAACCTGCCGCCTGCATCCCTTTCCGGAAATAATGGGTATTTTCTTCCAGCTGATCGCGCAGTTCTGTCGAAGCAGACAACATATCCAGAACCTTGATGCTCGCCGCACAGATCGCTGGCGCTACCGTATTGGAAAAAAGATACGGGCGAGAGCGTTGACGTAACATGTCGATGATCTCACTGCGGCCCGAGGTATAACCGCCCGAGGCACCGCCGAGCGCTTTACCAAAGGTGCCGGTAATGATATCGACACGATCCATGACCCCGCAATACTCGTGCACACCACGACCGGTTTTTCCCATGAAACCGACAGCATGGCAATCATCGTGGTGCACCATGGCATCATATCTATCTGCAAGGTCACAGATCTTATCCAGCTGGGCGATGGTGCCGTCCATCGAAAATACCCCATCGGTGGTGATCAGGATCCGTCGAGCCCCGGCTGTTTTTGCTTCTTTCAATCTGGATTCCAGGTCCTGCATATCGTTATTTTTGTAACGGTAACGCGATGCCTTGCACAGGCGTACACCGTCGATGATGGAAGCATGATTTAACTCATCGGAGATCACCGCATCATC
>DROB01000017.1 GCA_011321985.1 Gammaproteobacteria bacterium
TAATGTACGAAAAAATTACCCGCGTCCTAGGTTTTGATTACGGTAAAAAGCGTATAGGCATCGCCACCGGACAGACCATCACCAATACAGCGAGTCCGTGCACCACTCTCGTTCAGGTCGATGGCAATCCCGACTGGAAGGCTATCGGTGATGAGATACAACAATGGGGCCCGCAGGCATTGATCGTAGGCATGCCATACCATACTGATACCAGCGAAAATAAAATGACAGCCACCACCCGGCAGTTCGCTTATGAACTAGAGAAACGGTTCAACCTGCCGGTGCTAGAGGTCAACGAAACACTGAGCTCAGATGAAGCCGAAGAGATACTTAAAAGCAGGATAAAAATAAATCAGCAGAATAAACACGAGATTGATAGAATGGCAGCCGCAATCATAGTGCAACGCTGGCTGGACCTGCAAATTCAGAGCAGCACATAAAACCTGTACTAACTACGCGACGAGACCTGATGCAGAAAATCGCCACACCAGATGAACTTCTGGCACAACTGGCAAAACAGACAAAGACATTGCTTGAAAACAGAGCAATCGATAACCCATTGATGGTCGGTATCCAGACCGGTGGTGTCTGGGTCGCAACAGAACTTCACCAACAACTCAACATCTCCGAGCCCCTGGCTACACTCGACATAAGTTTCTATCGAGACGATTTTTCACGTATCGGCATGAACCCGAAAGTAAAACCTTCATCATTACCCCCTGAGATCGAAGACCGCCACATCATACTGGTCGATGATGTCCTGCACACCGGTCGGACCATCCGGGCGGCCATGAACGAATTATTTGATTACGGTCGCCCTGCGAGTATCAATCTGATCTGCCTGATCGACCGTAGCGGCCGTGAACTTCCATTGCAGGCAGATATAGTAGGCAAGCATATAGAACTGGAAGAAGGTGAACATATAAAACTTACAGGCCCGCAACCTCTGGCATTTGAATTACAGAAAAGTACCGGAGATTAAACCGGGTGTAGATTATCTATTATGGTAAATAAAGCGACAAAACCCACTGATGATCTGATCGGCCACGATGCCTGGAATATCCAGCTGGATGAGAATGGAAATCTAAAACATTTCCTGACGACAGAAGGACTGGGCACCGAGATACTCACTCAAATCCTTGACACGGCAGAAAGCTTTGCCGATATAAATGAAAAGAGCATAAAAAAAGTCCCTCTCCTTCGCGGGAAAACCATCGTCAATCTGTTTTTTGAAGCGAGCACACGCACGCGCACCACTTTCGAACTGGCTGCAAAGAGGCTCTCTGCCGATGTCCTGAACATCAATATCAGCACTTCAGCGACATCAAAAGGTGAAACACTGTTAGATACGCTACAAAATATTCAGGCGATGCACTGTGATATGTTTGTCGTTCGTCACAGTGATTCTGGTGCCGCACATTACATCGCCAACAACGTTGCACCCGCTATCAGCGTGATCAATGCCGGTGACGGCAGCCACGCGCATCCGACGCAGGCCATGCTTGACATGTTCACCATCCGCCGCAATAAAGGCGCAAGCTTCGGTAACCTGCGCGTCGCTATCGTCGGTGACATCCTGCACTCGCGTGTCGCACGTTCACAGATCCATGCTCTCAACAACCTGAATACCGGTGAGGTTCGTGTCATCGCCCCTAAAACATTATTGCCCGTCGATATAGAGGACATGGGCGTGAATGTTTTCTATGACCTGGCAACAGGCATCAGTGATGCTGATGTCGTCATCATGTTACGTCTACAGAAAGAACGCATGCAGGGTGCACTGTTACCCAGTGAACAGGAATATTTCAGACTCTATGGCCTGACCGAAGAACGCCTGAGGTCAGCTAAAGATGATGTTATCGTCATGCACCCTGGTCCTATCAATCGTGGCGTAGAAATTGATTCTAACGTTGCCGATGGTCCTCACTCTGTCATCCTCGATCAGGTATCCTACGGCATATCCGTACGCATGGCCGTCATGACCATGACCCTTGGCAGAGAAAAAACAGAAACCGATAACCTTTCTGGAGGTAGCAAATGAACCAGCTACTGATCAGAAACGGGCACGTGATCGACCCGGCGAACAACATCGATCAACTTTCTGATATCTATATTGCAGATGGAAAAATTGCCGCTATCGGGGCAGCTGGCAGCATTAAAACCAGACAGGGCACGCAGCAACTCGACGCAGACAATCTGATCGTCATGCCCGGGCTGGTAGATTGCTGTGCTCGCCTGCGTGAGCCAGGCCAGGAACACAAAGCGACCATACACAGTGAGGCTGTTGCCGCAACAAAAGCAGGTATCACCACTTTATGCTGCCCGCCCGATACCGATCCTGTGATTGACGAACCCGCTGTCGTCGAACTGATAAATCAGAAAACATCGGATGCCGGACACAGTAAAATCGTCGTACTGGGCGCACTGACAGCAGGGTTACGGGGTTTACGCCTAAGTGAGATGTACGCTCTGAAACAGGCAGGCTGCGTCGGGCTGAGCAACGCTCGTCACCCTATCGAGAGCTCACAGATCCTCAAGCGCGCTTTTGCCTACGCCGCAACTTTTGATATGCGCGTATTTATCGAACCAGATGAACATACATTAAGTGATGGTGGTTGTGCTCACGACGGGAAGATTGCGACCCGGCTAGGACTCAAAAGCATACCGGTTTCTGCCGAAACGATAGCCATAGCACGCGCACTGGAATTGATCGCAGAAACCGGTGTTAGCGCGCACTTTGGACGCTTATCCAGTGCATCAGGAACCGAGATGATCAGCCGGGCCAAAAATGAACACCTGCCGGTCACCGCTGATATCAGTGCCCATCAACTACACCTGACCGAACATGACATCAGTAATTTCAACAGTGCCTGCCATGTGATCCCGCCATTGCGATCCCAGCGTGACCAGGAAGCACTACGGAAAGCCGTCGAAGACGGCACCATCGATGCTATATGCTCCGATCACCAACCACATGACATCGACGCAAAACAGGCCCCGTTTGCCAGTACCGAACCCGGCATCTCTGCACTGGAAACATTATTGCCGCTATGTCTTCGCATTACACAAACCACATCTCTGGGACTCAGTGATATCATGAATAAAATCACCTGCGCCCCCGCCGGGATATTAGGGGTCGATGCGGGTACACTCTCCGTCGGTACCGCTGCGGATATCTGTATCTTCGATGCGGACGAAGACTGGCAACTGACTCGTAGTTCGATCAACAGTAGTGGTAAAAACACCCCTTTTCCAGGGTGGAATTTTCAGGGAAAGGTCAAACACACCATCGTAGATGGCCGTTTGTTATTCAGTGATTAATGGTTAGAGCCGTGTTCTATAATATTTTTTCCCGGTAAGGAAAAAGACTAACCATCGAGATCAACGGGGCCACTCGGAAACCGCAATGTTTCCGGCTTCTCCTCTTTAGCATGTAACTCTTTCAGACCGCCGCCAAAATTAATCTTCCATTCCAGATCACTACTGGAATCCGCGTTTGCCAGTGCTACTTTCAGCTCGATCTTTCGCGCTTTAAACAAGTCGAACAAAGACTGATCAAATGTCTTCATCTCCGCTTCACCTCCTTTTGCCATGATATCCTTGATCTCGTTAAAACTGCCCTCACGGATCAATTTGCTGATATAAGGCGTATTCACCATCACTTCGACGGCAACGACACGGCTGCCATCCTCTTTTTTAACCAGTCGTTGTGCCAGGATACAATTCAGATTCAGCGACAGGTCCATCAATACCTGATTGTGTGCTTCGCTAGGGAAAAAGTTCAATAATCTGTCGAGTGCCTGATTCGCATTGGTGGCATGCAATGTCGTCAGACATAGATGGCCGGTATCGGCATAACGTAAAGCCGATTCCATGACTTCTTTATCTCTCGCTTCACCGATCATGATGATATCAGGCGCTTCACGCATCGCTTCGCGTAAAGCATTGTCAAAGGACAAGGTGTCCAGTCCTACTTCACGCTGCCCCACGATACATTTTTTATGACGGAACATAAATTCGATAGGATCTTCGATAGTAAGGATATGACCGCTGTCAGCCATATTCCGATAATCGAGCATCGAGGCTAACGAAGTCGATTTCCCCATCCCCGTTGCCCCCACCACTAGAATCAAACCTTTCTTTTTCTGAATAACTTTTTTGTAAATTTTAGGCAACCCGAGCTCATCAAGAGTAGGTATGTCCGCTTTTATGTAACGGATAACCATCGAGACTTCACCACGTTGCATATAGATATTTATACGGAAACGTCCCAGATCTGCATATGATACTCCCAGATTCAATTCCAGATTTTTTTCAAATTCTTTTATCTGTGGTGGTGTCAGTAGGTCATAAGCCAGCTTTTTAGTCATGCCAGGATTGAGCATACTTTTGCCGACAGGGCGTATCGAACCTTCGATACGTACACTCACGGGAGCGCCCGTAGTGAAATACATATCTGATGCCTGCTGCTCAGACATCAATTTTAGATACGGTTGTAAATTCATATATCGATTTCTCCAGACATCAGGACCAGGGTAATAATAAGATCAGCGGACACGTGTCTCATCATCACTGCTTTGCACGGAGATATTATCAAGCCCTTCCATCAGATCATTAGTACTCGCGGCTTTACCCTCAAGTTTTATCCTCAAGCGCAGGTCATTCACCGAATCCGCATTTCGCAGTGCATCTTCATATTTGATCTGGCCGCCTTCATAGAGGTCAAACAATGCCTGATCGAATGTCTGCATGCCCAGTTCATTAGATTTAGCGATCAATTCTTTTATCTCATGCACCTGGCCTTTAAAGATAAGATCTGCCATCAATGGCGAGTTGATCATTATCTCGATCGCAGCCATACGCCCGTTACCTGAGATAGTGGGAATCAGGCGTTGTGAGACCAGGCTCTTCAGGTTTAGAGAAAGATCCATCAATAACTGCTGCCGACGATCTTCCGGGAAAAAGTTGATGATACGGTCCAGTGCCTGATTCGTACTATTGGCGTGCAGCGTCGATAGACACAGGTGTCCTGTCTCCGCGAAGGCGATGGCATGTTCCATGGTCTCCCTGTCACGGATCTCACCGATCAGAATAACATCAGGAGCCTGGCGCAAGGTGTTTTTTAATGCGATAGCATAATCTTCCGTATCGACACCCACCTCACGTTGCGTCACGATGCAGTTTCGATGATTGTGGATGAACTCGATCGGATCCTCGATCGTAATGATATGACCATGACTATGCTGGTTTCGATGACCTACCATTGCGGCCAACGAGGTCGACTTACCCGAACCGGTCGCACCGACAAAGATGACCAGGCCACGCTTGGTCATCGAGATATCTTTCAGGATAAGAGGCAGGTTCAGATCTTCGAACAGCGGAATCTCAGAGCGGATGACACGCAGTACGACACCGACAGAGCCTCGCTGGGTAAAAGCATTGACACGAAAACGTGAGACACCCGGTAGACTGATCGCAAAGTTACATTCCTGTGTCTCCTCAAATTCTGCACGTTGCTTATCATTCATGATGGCAGCGACAAGAATCTGGGTATGTTGTGGGCTAAGCGACTGATTTGACAGTGGCACCATCTCACCATCGACTTTCATCGATGGTACAGCACCGGCGGTGATAAACAGATCCGAACCATTTTTCGACACCATGGTGCGAAGCAGGTCATGCATATATTTTATTGCTTTATCACGATCCACGTTAGACCACTCCTGAATAATTTATTTTAAATGTTTTAGAACAGATCTTTATTTGCAGCTTTTTTACGCGCTTCATCTTTACTGATGAGGCCTCGTGCCAGCAGTTCCTGTAAATTCTGGTCGAGTGTCTGCATACCGATCGACTGTCCGGTCTGGATAGCCGAAAACATCTGTGCGATCTTGTTTTCACGGATCAGATTTTTAATCGCCGATGTCCCGATCATGATCTCATGTGCCGCGATACGGCCACCACCAATCTTTTTCAACAGGGTCTGTGATATGACAGACCGTAGAGATTCCGACATCATCGCTCGGACCATCTCTTTCTCCGCTGCCGGGAACACATCGACGATACGATCCACGGTTTTTGCCGCCGAGCTGGTATGCAAGGTACCGAATACCAGATGGCCGGTTTCCGCAGCAGACAGTGCCAGCCGGATAGTCTCGAGATCCCGCATCTCACCGACCAGGATGACATCCGGGTCTTCACGCAGGGCTGAGCGCAAGGCTTCGCTGAACCCCAGGGTATCGCGATGAACCTCACGCTGGTTTATCAGCGACTTTTTACTCTCATGCACGAACTCGATCGGGTCTTCGATGGTCAGGATATGGCCATAGTGGTTCTCATTCACATAGTTCACCATACCGGCCAGAGTGGTCGATTTTCCGGAACCCGTTGGTCCTGTCACCAGCACGATGCCACGTGGTGTATCTGAAATCTCTTCAAAAATCTTCGGTGCCCCTAATTCTTCCAGGGTCAAAATTTTTGATGGAATGGTACGAAATACAGCACCCGCACCACGGTTATGGTTAAACGCATTTACCCTGAAACGCGCCAGACCGGGAATCTCGAACGAAAAGTCTGTCTCCAGATACTCCTCGAAAGTCTTACGCTGCTTGTCATTCATGATGTCGTACACCATACCGTGCACCGACTCATGATCCATGGGGTCAACATTAATGCGACGCACATCACCATCGACACGGATCATCGGCGGCAGGCCCGCCGACAGATGCAAATCAGATGCCCCATTTTTTACGCTGAAAGCCAGTAACTGAGCGATATCCATCAAAATCCCCTGCTATAAAGTATTCTGTTCTTATTATGTCACCCCTATTTATAGCTAAAAAAGTCACTTACTTCCTGTATTCAGAGACTATTTCAGCATTATTTTTTAAATGGCTCAGAGTTGCCTCTATGGTCAAAATGAGTATGTTAATATTCTCCGATTTACAACACCCAGAAACGTGGATTTAATATGAGCACGATAGGCTTTATCGGTGGCGGGAACATGGCGGGCAGTCTTATCGGTGGATTGCTAAACGCTGGATACACGGCATCCGACATGATGATTAGCGAACCGGATGAAGCACGCAGACAAGCCCTGAAAGAACGATACCGGATCAACACCTGTGGTGACAATACCGATACCCTGGGTTGTGACATCATAATCCTTGCCGTCAAACCACAGTTATTGAAAATGATCTGTTCTCAACTGGCACAGGCATCCGACGGCAACGGACACAAACAGCCACTATTTATCTCCATCGCCGCTGGCGTAAGAAGCACCGATATCGATCGCTGGTTGGGACAAAATCATGCCATCGTTCGTTGCATGCCAAATACACCCGCCTTATTGCAATGCGGGGCCTCCGGGTTATTCGCCAATGAATCTGTCAATAACATACAGAAGCAGCAGGCAGAAAAAATATTACAGGCGGTGGGTAGCGTGGTCTGGGTCGATGATGAAGATCAGCTGAATGCAGTAACGGCCGTATCAGGTAGTGGACCTGCCTATTTCTTCCTGATGATGGAAGCCATGCAACAGGCGGGGGAGGCATTAGGCCTGTCACACGATGTCGCGCAACATCTGGTACTGCAGACCGCTCTAGGGGCCGCGCGCATGGCGACAGAAAGCGATATTTCACCGGAAGAGCTCCGCAGGAGGGTAACCTCAAAAGGTGGCACCACCGAGCAGGCTATCCTGAGTTTTCAATCTGCCGATTTTCAGCAGGTTGTCCTCGATGCACTCAAGGCAGCCAATGACCGTTCGATCTCTCTGGCCGATGAACTCGGATCAGACTAAATTCTTCTAACTCAATAAAATGTCAGTGGACCTAAAACAATGAATCAGGAAAATCCTTTTATCTTTTTAATCGATACCGTATTCAGCATCTATATCGCGATCATGTTACTGCGCTTTATACTGCAACAGGTAGGTGCTGATTTTTATAATCCCGTCTCACAATTTATCGTCAAGGCGACACAGCCGTTGGTCGGGGTTGCCCGGCGATTCATACCCAGTGTCAAAAAGATAGACACCGCAACACTGGCACTGGTGCTGGCATTAATCCTCATAAAAATGATGCTCCTGTTCAGCATCGCGGGTTTTCCGATAGATGGCCTGCAACTCCTGATCAAAGCCCTGTACGACCTGGTATCTCTCACCTTTGATATATTTATCATCGCCTTATTCGTGCAGGCCATTTTAAGCTGGGTCAATCCTGACCCCTACCATCCGGTAACTAGCCTGCTACGCAGTCTGACTTATCCAGTGCTTCGTCCGGTACAGAAATATGTACCGCCGATGGGATGCATTGATCTATCGACACTGGTCGCGTTGATCGGTCTGATGTTTATAAAACGAATCGTCTTATCACTGTTTCAGGTGTTGTAATGCAGCTCTTTACCAAAAAAAGCCATGATCAGGCATTAACTGTCATAGCTTGATGCATCTTCTAAACCAGAATCAGCTATCACCATAAGCGGACATACGAAAAAATAATTTTTTGCCGCGAAGGACGCGAAAATTTTTTACTTCACCAGTGAGTTTAAATCGAAGATCGGTAACAGGATACCCAGCACGATAAGCAGGACCATCAGACCCATGGTCAGGATAATCACCGGTTCCAGGATACCGACGATATAAGCGATCAGGGTAACCTGCTCACGTTCCAGTTGCATCGATGCACGCTCTAACATCTCTTCCAGCTTGCCGCTGTTCTCTCCACTGGCGATCAACTGCAGCGTCATCGGTGGAAATAATTTACTGTGATCCAGTGCGTTTTTGATACTCGTACCTTCGCGTACACGGTCTGTCGCTGTCAGGATAGCTTCCCGCATCGGTAGATTTGCTACCACTTTGGCCGAGATCTTCATAGCTTCGATAACGGTCACACCACTGCCGGTGAGGATACTGAAAGTACGGGTAAACAATGCTGCATTTAACCCCCGGACGAGACGCTGGATAAGCGGCAGTCTGAATAGCATCAGGTGATATTTCATCACGAAAGCAGGGCGCGTCAACATGACCTGAAACCCGATCACAGCAGCGATCACCACAAGAAAGATGAACATGCCATAATCGACGACGAAATCACTCATCGCTATCAACGTGAGCGTCAATCCCGGTAGTTCCTGTCCGGTATCTTCAAATACCGAAACGACCTGTGGCACGATGCTGGTCATCATAAATACGACGATAGCGATAGCAAACAGTGATAAAAAGGCAGGATAAATTAACGCCTGACTGACTTTACTCTGGATCTCCTGGCGGCTCTCGGTGTAGTCTGCCAGACGCTCTAAAACCGTATCCAGATGGCCTGACTGTTCTCCTGCATCGACTGTTGCACGATATAGTTCCGGAAAAACTTTGGGATAATCTCCCAGACCCACCGCTAAGGTATGCCCCTCCAGTACACGCGAACGGATAGCATAGAGCATACTTTTTATCCGTGGTTTCTCGGTCTGATCGGCGACAGCGGATAAGGTCTCATCCAGTGGCAACGCCGCCTGGATCAATGTCGCCAGCTGCCTCGTCAACAGTGCCAGCTCAGTTGTGCCGATACCGCGTTGAAACAAACGCGATCTTGCCAGCGCACTGCCTTGGCCACTCCCTTTTGCACTCTGTTTACTCTGTGCTTTTTTGTGACTCTCGGTAATCTCAAGCGGCATCAGACCTTTATCACGCAGCTGCTGACGCACCTGCCGGGAAGCATCACCTTCGATTACGCCCTTGATCTCTTTACCATTTGCATCCAGTGCAATGTAATCAAATGCAGCCATGGTTAAAAACAGGAGATAGTTAAAAGATTATTAAAACCTTTCAGTGAATACGCATGAACCGTGATATGTCGTTGTTCGCTCTTCACGATTAGCCCTCCACCATCGACTGTTGCCTAATCATCACGACTCACGCGTAACACTTCTTCCAGCGATGTTTCGCCCCGAAGGATCATCCGCTTGCCATCCTGACTCAAGCTTGGCGACATAGTTCGTGCGTATTCTTCCATGGCCTGCTCACCCTCACCTTCATGTATCATATTTTGCAGATGGTGATCGATGGGGACGAATTCGTATAGACCACTGCGTCCTGAATACCCCAGCTGATTACATTCAGCGCAGCCATCTGCACTGTAGATGACGGTATGATCATCCTCCTCCATACCTAACCACTCACGCTCTTTTGCTGTTATCTCATGCGGCTGTTTACAATGCGGGCAAAGGTCCCTCACCAGGCGCTGCGCCATGACACCGATCAGACTGGAAGCCAGTAAAAAAGGTTCGACACCCATATCACGCAAGCGGGTGATCGCACCAATCGCAGTATTGGTGTGCAACGTCGACAACACGAGGTGACCAGTCAAACTCGCCTGAACCGCGATCGATGCTGTTTCCAGGTCGCGGATCTCACCGATCATCACCACATCGGGGTCCTGGCGCAGGATAGAACGTAAACCACGCGCAAAAGTCATATCTACTTTTGTATTCACCTGTGTCTGGCCGATACCATCGATGAAATACTCGACCGGGTCTTCGACCGTCAAGATATTCCTTGATTTGATATTGAGTATGCTCAAACCTGCATATAAGGTCGTGGTTTTTCCTGACCCCGTCGGTCCGGTAACCAGAATAATACCGTGAGGTTTATGCAGCAGGTGATTAAAACTGTCGTGAAGTTTTTCCGACATGCCCAATTGCTCAAGGTCCAGACGACCGGCCTGCTTATCCAGTAAACGCATCACCACACGTTCACCATAACCTGATGGCAGGGTCGAAACACGCACGTCGACGGCGCGACCGGCAACACGTAATGAGATCCGGCCATCCTGAGGCAGACGCTTTTCAGCGATATCAAGTTTCGCCATCACTTTGATACGGGAGATAACCAGTGGCGCGATATTACCCGGTGGCTGCAGGATCTCCCGCAACATGCCATCGACACGAAAACGAATACGCAAACGGTTTTCAAAGGGTTCTACATGCACATCAGAGGCGTTAACTTTAATGGCCTCACTCAATAATGCGTTGATCAAACGGATGATAGGAGCATCATCATCTGCTTCCATCAGGTCTTCAGGTTCGAGCGTCTCTGCCAGCTCATCGAGATTGAGCTCATCACCCACACCTTCCATCATCGCCATCGCCTGATCGCTTCCCTGTTCATAGGTCTGCGCCAGTAATGCAGCGAACTGCTCATCCGTGGTGGGGCTTAATGAGATATTCCTTCGAGTGATACGACTCACTTCGGCGAGAATGACAGGATCAGGGGAATCACGATGTAACAGGTTGACAACGTTCTCATCGATCTGACCGATCAGCACGCCATGGCGTTTAGCAAATGCGTAGGGGATAACCAGGGCGGTTAAGGGGGTTCCTGCTTCAAAGGCATCCTGTTGCTGAGTTTCATCAAAGCCTTCTTTAGCGCTAGATGAAGCCATCATCGTCATCCCAGTCATCCTCATCCGGCTCCAGTCTTACCTGCGACTTCTCGGTGGTTTGCCTGGATCGATCCATCTCTTCTATCGGAGGCAACCTCGGTGCAGCACCATCGATCAGGCCGAAACTTTTGTCTTCTTTATCATACGAGTCGCTTTCAAGTCCGCGGAGATAGGTGTATTTCTCGTTCGTGACATAGGCCGCATCCTTGGAACTACGTAAGATTGTCGGCCGCAGAAAAACCATCAGGTTCTGTTTGATTTTTGTGGTATTTTCAGAACGAAATAAAAACCCGATCAATGGGATATCACCCAGCAGCGGTACCTTACTCTTGCTGTCCGTCACATCTTCCTGTATCAAACCACCCAGGATCAGGATACCTCCATCATCGACAAGCACACTGGTTTTGATAGAACGCTTACGTGTCGCGATACCGATATCTTCGGTACCCGGTATGACACTGGAGGTCTCCTGCTCCAGCACCAGTTTGACAGTATCGCCTTCATTGATCTGTGGTGTTACTTTTAATGTCAGACCGACATCCTGCCTCTCGATGGTCTGAAATGGATTGTTCGAGTTATTGTTTCCTGCACCGGTAAAACTGCCCGTCACGAACGGTATGTTCTGACCGACGATCAGTTCAGCTTCCTCGTTATCCAGTGTCACGACATTGGGTGTAGACAAAATATTGGTATTGGTATCATTCTGCAGGGCACGTAATAACAGGCCGTATCGTGCACCCGAACTGGTTGTTTCACCGACACCAAACGACAGTCCAGACGGGATAGAGGTCGGTGTCGTCTTATTGAGAACAGCGGAAATAATACCATCGATACCGGAGAAATTACTGACAGCAGTGGGCACGGTTCTCTGCTTATCGGGAGAACCATCGAGGACCAGGCCAACACCCAGCTCTTTTTGTTTGTTTTCAGTGATCTCGGCGATAATCGCTTCGATCATCACCTGTGCACGACGGATATCTAACTGACGGATGACCGCTTTTAAATTTTTGACCGTATTGGGATCAGCTGTAATGATCAATGCATTGGTTTCTTCATCCGCCTGGATGATCGCATTCTGGCTTATCGCACTGCCTGTCGTCGGTTTCGCCGTCACACCTTTTACTTTTGCCGATCCTCCTTTTTTCCCCTTTTCTTTTAAACCGGTCAATATCTTACTGAGATTTTCAGCTTTGGCGTATTTAAGATAGATGACATGCGTATTACCACCACCGTCTTCCAGAGGTGTATCCAGATAACCTATCGTCGCCCTGATCTTTAGACGTGACGAACGATCACCCGTCACCAGGATACTATTGGTGCGATCATCTGCCGCCAGTTTAGGACCGCTCGCTGCACTACCCTTTGCTCCCGCTCCTGTCTTCAGAGAATTGATGATCCTGACCAACTCAGATGCAGAGGCATGTTTGAGTGGGATAATCTCCAACTCATCACTATCGGGACGATCGACACTGCGGATTATTTTTAGCAGACGTTCGATATTCCCGGCATGATCAGTGATGATCAGCGTGTTAGTCGGATTGTAAGCCGCGAGGTGACCTTGCTGCGGCACCAATGGACGCAATATAGGAACTAACTGGGAAGCGGGTACATGATCGAGGCGGATGATCTTGGTGATCAATTCATCATCGGCATACTCTGTATGTTTACTCGACAACGGTAATGGCCCCTGCTTGGCGTTTACTTCCGGTACAATTTTTATCACCGATCCGGTCGGCACAGCCGCGTAACCATGCACCTGCAGTATCGAAAGGAAAACTTCGTACACGGCCTCAGGCGTTAAAGGGTTAGCCGATATCACGGTAACCTTGGCTTTTACCCGTGGATCAATGATGAAGTTCTTACCTGTGAATTTCGAAACCGTGCTGATGAGCGCGCGGATATCGGCATCTTTCAGATTGAGCGTAATCTCATCAGCGATGGCCTGCGTCGTGACAGACAGCAACAGTAGAACAGGCAGGATAATCCGCTGCATTCTGTATGTAGAAAATAATA
>DROB01000018.1 GCA_011321985.1 Gammaproteobacteria bacterium
CGTACGGAAAAACATTTTTCAACGTCCACTTTGCGTCGTTAGCAGGCCTCTAGTTTTATACTGTAACTACCCGCCCACAGTTTAAACTAATACACAATAAGTATTGCACCAGAAGCACTAAAGCAGCAATATACCCCTATGCGCAATTACACCCCTTTTGACCGGTTAATCCTGAATACAGATACCGCTCTGCGTACTTTGTTCGGTGAGCCTGTTATCACACAACGCCCGTACCCTGCCGATGGCGTATCCGAAGCCGAATTCTCTGACCAGGAACGGAAAAATATCGCGGGCCTGATGCGAGTTAATCACAGTGGCGAGGTTTCAGCCCAGGCCCTGTATCAGGGGCAGGCTCTGACCTCAAAAAACCAGGAAGTCAAAGAAAAACTCCAGCAAGCGGCACTGGAAGAGAATGATCACCTTGACTGGACAAAAAATCGTATCGACGAGCTGGCGAGCCACACCAGTTTTCTTAATCCTCTGTGGTATGGCGGCTCTTTCGCTATCGGTGCCTTTGCCGGTGCAGTCGGCGATAAATGGAACCTGGGTTTTTTAGCAGAGACCGAACATCAGGTAGTCGAACATCTTGAATCTCATCTAAATAAATTGCCGGGTGGAGACCTGAGAAGTCGTGCAATTTTAGAACAGATGAAAATCGATGAGCAGAAACATGCCACCACCGCTATCGAACACGGTGCTGCAGAATTACCACCGCCCGTCAAAACCCTGATGGCAGCCATGTCCAAAGTGATGACCGGAACGACTTACTACATATAAGGCCAGCACACAAAAAGGCTACTCACCTGAACTCAAGGGTGGATGATAGATGATCTGCACCACATTTCCATCCGGATCTTTACAGTAAAAACTACGGGCACCATCACGATGGTCTTTCACTTCCGTGAGCATCTCGACCTGCTCCTGGCTAAGGAAATCAAACCACTGCGTGACTGCTTCGCGTGTATCGATGATAAATCCCAGGTGATCCAGTGACTGTGCAGCATCCGTATCGATGACATCCTTTGCTCGATGCAGGGCCAGGTTATCGGTACCCGATGTCAGATAATAATTATCTTCATCCGGCTGCCACTCGACTTTCATACCTAACAGACGGGTATAAAAATCGACACTGTCATCAAGTTGGTTTACGTTTAGCGCCAGATGACGCATACCGGCTGTTACACCAGGTCTCTTATGGTAAGGCATAATTTAATCAAGTCTAATAATGTTTAATTACGTTTACTGGCTGAGGTATATCCAGGGTATCTCTGAACAAGCCTCATCCAAACTTAACCTACGACTCCCTGGAAAATATTGAATCATGTACTCTCTGCCAGACAGATTCACCGAATACCGCCTTGACCACCAGAGGTAAAGCAATCGACCCCTGTGACAACAGAGCATCATGAAATTCCTTTAATTTTTCTTTTTCAGATGGTGCGACGATCTCGCGTGTTTTTAAAATGATCTCTCGGCCTATGGCATAACATAGAGGTGTCGCCGCCTCATGGCTGTACCAGTTAATCTCAGAGGTCGCATGAGCTATATCAAAACCCAGCTTACTGACCAGTAACTCAGCGGCATCTTCAAAAGAAAGATGGCCGGTATGCATTTTCACATCGATGATAATCCTCAGAGCACGCCACAGGCGGTCTCGTAATAAAATAAACTCATGCTCCTCCTTATCATATAGGCCCTGTTCAAACACCAGCTGTTCACAATAGAGTGCCCAGCCTTCATACATGCTGGCAGAAGCATTTAGTAGACGGGTTACACTGGCATTATTTCGATTAGCAACGACGAACTGCAGGTGATGCCCGGGAAAAGCCTCATGCACAGAGGTCAGATCCATGCTGTACTGATTATGCTCCGCCAGTAATGACTCATCACTTACGGTGGTAACGTAATACAGACCCCGTTGTTCCTCATCCTGTGGCATCGGTGGCTCATAAGCAGCAAAAGGTATGACCTCACGCAAAAAATCCGGTGTCTGCTGGACCTTTAATGATTGCCTTCCCGGCACCGTCACAATATCAGCCTGTAGTAACCACGTATGTGCAGCCTGCATTTTCTTACGATAGCTATCCAGTAGTTGCGATGCATCCGGGTGATCGGCACGTACTATATCCAGTGCTCTTCTGATATCTTCATCACCACAGATTTTTTTACTCTGAAGCAGCAGCTCACTCTCCGTCCGTGCTGCCAGACACTCACCAAAAGCCAGTATCTTTTCAGCATCTGTTTCCAGATAGTGCTTTTCATTTATCAACCGATCGAACCGGTTATATCCGGAAGCAAACTTACCTTCAGCCAGTGGTACCACCTCTATCTCGATAAATCTTGCATAATCATTCAGTGCATTCGCAGCCGCATCAAGCAATGGCTGAAGCCTCGCAGGATTTGAAAATTTAGATGTCATCAGGGGATGTCGGCCCAGACCTCGTATAAACTCCACTCCCGTATATGCGATATCTTTTGCCGTTATCGCCCACTGTGACACAACACGTTCAGGGTAACGTGATAACATCACTTTTGCACCACGCAGATATTCAGGGATGAGTTCAAGCCGATGTTTGATCGCCTGATGAACATTGCTATCAGGGTGGATCAGCAACTGATAGATAGCATTGACAGGGACATATTCCAGCGGATCACGATATCGCCAGTCACTTTCCTCCAGATCGTGTAGCTCGACTAATATCGCACCTTTTATGATGCGGTAATCTACCTTCCGCGCCGCATCCAGAGCAGAGCTATCAAGCTCATCCAGTGCCGATTGCATCTTCTGGTCCAGGGCTATCAGGGCACCGATATCATCATGCTCATAACTTCTTAATTGTCCGGCAAAATCATACACGCCGACATCAACGGCCTGTTCAGGATGATAACGAAACCATGCGTGATAGTATTGGCCACACAGGATATCGAATTGCTGGTCCATGATGTCTGTACCGGAAGCCTGCTCTATCCGGGCATTGTGCACTGCACTATTGTCTGTCTGCGGCATTCTGACTATTCTTCTAAAATTTCAAAATCATGGCTTACATCAACACTCTTCGCCAGCATGATCGAAACAGAGCAGTATTTCTCCGCAGTCATATCTACAGCACGCGCCACTTTTTTTTCATCAAGGTTTTTCCCTTTTATCACGTAGTGCGCATGGATACGGGTAAATACCTTCGGTGCTTCATCAGCTCGCTCCGCTGATAACTCGACATGGCAATCGGTAATCGACTGACGTTGACGCTGCAAAATTAACACCACATCAAAAGCAGTACAACCACCCATGCCTAATAACACCATCTCCATCGGACGAACACCCAGATTCCGGCCCCCACTTTCAGGAGGGCCATCCATCACCACAGAATGCCCACTCTCTGATTCACCAACAAAAGACATATTGTCTAACCACTTAACTACTGCTTTCATATAATATTCGCCTGAATTCTTTAGCTTCTTAAAAATCTTGTGTATTATCTGTAACAGATAAAAATCGCTGCCGGGAACGCCATGAGTATTGTTAGAGAAATTCCAACATTAAACCCTTCACTGGAACACCTGCTGAAGTTTTCTCATC
>DROB01000019.1 GCA_011321985.1 Gammaproteobacteria bacterium
AGCAGACATAAGGGCTTTAAAAATATTTTGCCGCGAAGGACACGAAAAGCGCAAAGAAAAACGTTAAAAAAAGTTTGTTTTTTGCAGGTTGGACATAGCTCAACGTTGCGTCAGTGGAGCCAACAGGGCTTGTAGGGCAGTGCCCGACTTATAAAGAATGAAAGGTTTTCTTCGCGCTTTTCGTGTCCTTCGCGGCAAAAAAATTATTTTTCCGTATGTCCGCTTATGGCGATAGCGGTCTTTCGATTAAAAGTGTGGCATCGTGGTTTGCAAACTGCTCCAGGTTCATGGGGCACGTTATTTTTAATGCCACACAAAAAAAGCCGGTACAGGTTTTTACCCGTACCGGCTTTTTTATGAGGCTGACTGGATGTTACTTATTTAGCCCATTTGCTGAAGTTATCAGCATTTTTTTCTTTACCGTCTTCATAACCGGCTTCATAAGCTTCAGTAACACGTTGCTCTTCACGTGGTGGGTTTAAAACGTAACCACCTTCCCAGCCTACGATGTACTCTGGATCAACACCAGCTTCTTCCATTTTGGTTACTGCATTGTAGTAATCTTGATTCATCTCGGTTTCCTCTCGTGTTTCTATTCTCTAGTGGCTAGCCGCAGTGGCCAGACAGGTTTTACGTATTGTTGAAACCGTTCTGGCAACAACATTGAATTTCTACCAGCTGTAGCACTATCATGAAGACCAGCCGTTATTGGGCGCAGATTATACCTAGTGCGAGTGAATTTTGGAATGCGTGGAGTCTATCTCTTTAGAGGGAGAAAACAAGGCTATTTCGTGCGAGAGTCAATGCTTTGCCCGATAGATTCCAGGGTTCGTGCTCTGGCCGTAAAAAAAGCCGGGAAAGCTAATTTATATCAATCGGACAGGTGGTATCCAGATCCAGTCTTTAAATGTTTGTAACTAATTGAATATCAAGGTTTAAAATGGGCTTTTCGGGGGGTAAGCGTGAGTTGTCATGTCGCAGACAGGTATTTATTGGTATATGTCGAAATTGCAGCCATGATAAACTGGGTCTTTTGAGTTTGAGTAAAAACTATGTCTGAACAACCCGTTAATACGGATAACAATGAGGCCATGGATGTGAGCGATATGGATGCCAGTTTTTCCAGTGGTATCGCGGCTTTCGAAGCGAAAAATTTTAAGCAGTCGTTACAGTTTCTGAGGCCACTCGCTGATAACGGTGATGCCGAATCCCAGCACCGCTGTGCCATCATGTACCAGAACGGTTTAGGTGTGGTGGCAAACGAAGCCAGAGCAGTCGAATTGATGCAGGCAGCCGCTGAACAGGGACATGCCGTTGCCCAGCACGGCCTGGGCTTTATGTACATGGAAGGTGAATGCATCGAAAAAAATGCCGAACTCGCGGTGAAGTGGTTCACTAAGGCCGGTGAGCAAGGACTGGTCGGATCGTTAACGACATTAGCGATGATGTATCAGGAGGGTAACGGTGTCAAAAAAAATATCAAAGAAGCAAAAAGATTGTACAAACTCGCAGGATTTGATGACATGGTCGTCGAGTAACTATTACATGATAAGAAGAATGATGAAATTATGCGTCCAGCCCATCTATTAACCGTTGTCGAAAAAGAATTTATAAGTACCCAGAGTGGCCATCACACACCTGTGATGTTGTGGGGAGCGCCCGGTGTCGGCAAGTCACAGATGGTGGCACAGGTTGCCGACAGGCAGAATACGCCACTGATCGATATCCGTCTATCGCAGATGGAACCCAGTGATCTGCGTGGTATCCCGTTTAAGGAAGGCCATGCGGTTGAGTGGGCGATACCGTCTATGCTACCCGATGCGCAACGCCATGGTGAAAACGGCATCCTCTTTCTCGATGAGATTACCTCGGCACCGCCCAGTGTTTCGGCTGCCGCATATCAATTGATCCTGGACAGGAAGCTCGGTGATTATGAAGTACCTCCTGGCTGGGCGATTATCGCTGCCGGCAACAGGCAGGGTGACCGTGGTGTGACCTACAGTATGCCCGCCCCCCTGGCTAACCGTTTCTCACACTATGAAGTCGATATCAATCTGGATGACTGGGTGGCCTGGGCATATGCAAACGGTATCGATGAGCGTGTCATAGCCTTTTTGCGTTTTCGCCAGGATCTGTTATTCGAATTCGATGCTTCACAGAACCCCATCGCTTTTCCGTCTCCCCGATCCTGGGAATTTGCGCACCGTGCGTTACATAAATTTGAAGATCATCCTGAATTATTCTCCGGTGCCCTACAGGCCTGTGTCGGTAAAGCCGCAGGTATCGAACTTGCCGCATTTATCGCCAGTCTCGATCAGATGCCTGACCTCGATGCGATCGTGAGTGGTGAGCAAGTTGATGCACCGAAGGAGATCGACCTGCAGTATGCGGTTGCAACGGCACTGGTAGGCCGTGCTATCAGGGCCCGAGAGTCGGATGAAGCGATGAGAGTACACGGCAATATCCTGAGCTATGCCAGTCATTTCCCGCAACGTGAGATGGGCGTGATGATGGTCTCCGATATGCACCGTGCTATCGGTCAGGACATTTTCGCGGTACCAGAGTTTGCCAGTTGGGCGGATAAGATTGCTGATCTGATGCTTTATTAAACACTGATTCACAGATGAACTGCGTATGAGCGATTACCCCGACGTAGAAAAAAAACTCGCGACTGCCAGAACGCGCCTGATTCTGGATAAGCCTTTTCTCGGTGCTCTTGTCCTGCGATTGCCTATGGTTGCGGGTGACCCCAGGTGGTGCGAGACCACGTTCAGTGATGGTAAGACATTCTATTATAACAATGACTACATCGATGCGCTGGATCAGGAGCAGACACAGTTTGCGCTCTCTCATGAAGCGTTGCATTGCGCGCTCTCGCATTTTCATCGACGCGGGCATCGGGTAAAACTACGCTGGGAGCTCGCCTGTGATTATGCGGTTAACCCGTTATTGATCAATGATGGTTTGAAACCCACCCCCGATGCCATGCACCTTCGTGAATATGAAGGCATGACGGCAGAAGAGATTTATCCCTGTCTCGAAGATAACAACAATGAAGGTGAGCGAGATCTGGAGAACGAGAATAAATCCGATGAAGCAGATAATGAGGATCAGCAATCTCGTCAGGATCAGGGCGGTGGTGGCAAGGAAAAAGAAAAAGAGAATGATGAGCAGAGCGAAGGTCAGGGTGAACAGGATAAAGATCAGGATGATGCCGGTAAAGGTGGGTTAGCGCCGAAACCCGCAGGCATGTCTCAACAGGAAGAAGATGAGCTGAGCCTGCAATGGGATGCCCGGTTAGCTGGTGCTGCGCAACAGGCACTACAGTCGGGTAAGCTGGAAGGTGAGATGGCGAGGATGGTCGACCACCTTCTACAGCCAAAATTACCGTGGCGGATGTTGCTGGCACGATACATGTCTGCCACGGCACGTGAAGATTACAGTTATTCACGACCATCATCACGCCGTGGTGATCCGGCGGTCTATCCCAGCATGCGTAGTAACGAGACCAATATCGTCGTCGCTGTCGACACCAGTGGTTCGATCGATGAAGAAGAGATACAGGAATTTATCTCGGAGATAGATGCGATAAAAAGTCAGGTACGTGCCAGCGTGACCCTGCTCACCTGTGACTCAAAACTGAATTACGGATGCCCCTGGCGATTTGAAGCATGGGATCAGTTTCAGTTTGATATCGAGATCCGGGGCGGTGGTGGCACAAATTTTGTTCCGGTTTTTGACTGGGTTGAAGAGCAGGACAGGGCACCGGATCTGCTGGTCTATTTCACCGATGCAGAAGGGGTGTTTCCTGATGTCGAACCCAATTTCCCGGTTACCTGGCTGGTTAAAGGCAAGACCAGAGTTCCTTTCGGTGTCAGGGTTCAATTAAATTGACAGTGGAAGCATAACGGTTAAAGGTTCTTTTCGGCGCAAGGCAGACGTTGGAAGATTTAGAAACATCTTTTGCCTCGGGCACGTCCTTCGCGGCAAAAAAATGTTTTTCCGTATGGTCGCTAATGGCCGATAGCGGTCTTTTGATAAAAAGAGGTTATAATTTTTAAAATGGCACTCTCCGCAGAAGATAATCTACGTCTCAATGTCCTGCTCTCACAGGAACTTCATGCTGTGCGTATCGATGAATCGAAGATGACGGTCTTTGCGTTAACGGCAAAAGGTGAGGCTAGAGTCCCGTTAAATGCCATCGGTAAAGATGAAGCCTATATCAAAGAAGTCAAAGCTCTTTTCAGTACGCACGTCATGGGTTCTCCGGGTGGTTACCCTGTTTACCTGAAACGCTGGACGAGGATGGGGCAGGCAAGGGACGAGAGTCTGGCACAATTGTTATTACTGGGTGAGCCGGAAGCAGTGGTCGCTGCCGTTCATGCACCTGGCCTTACCGATGAGCTGGCTGCGCGTGCCTGGTGGGCGATGCCGACGGCTGAAAATGCACGACATATGTTAGATAAGCAGGCGGTTGTCGAGGGAGAAACAGGAAAACGACTGGCTGAATTTTTAGTCGAATTTTTGCCTTTTGAGGAAGATCAGAATGATATGATCGAATCAGTCCGCCTGGTACTTCAGCCCGGTCTGATAACACAGCAGGAAAAAGAGGAACTCTGGGCGCGGACAAAAACTAAACGGAGTCTTTACGTCGGGTTTCTGCACGGCGCGGCAGATGATCTGCCGATCCGGGTCGAAGCGCATCGGGAATACGAAACAATCAAAAAACTACTGCTATCGTTGCTGGAAAAAAAGAACCCCTATGCCCTGATGCTGGAGAAAGTGCTGAGTGAGAAAGGGCAGGCGACGATCAAGACCATGGAAGATGCCTTTAAAAAACCAGGTAATCAGGATGTCGTCGTGTCGTTGCTTGCAGCGGTTTCAAAATATTTTGAAAGTATTGCCCCGCAGGGATTTACCGAAGGTGATATCGAAATGATCTGCGAGGAAGCAGAAACATTTTGCGGTGGCAGTGATGATCAGTTGAAAGAAGTTATTTCGGCACTTAACGGAGCATCCGGGAATATGCAGAAATCACTCGGTGCTATGACTATCCTTTCCTGCTTAAGTGTAAAACTGGTTAATCCTGTATTTGCCCGTACCGATGCGATCGGGACGGTCATGCGTAAAAAAATAAAGCCAGTAACCGATCCGATTATTGAGCAATTGCATATATTGCGTCACTGAATAATATGAAGTTTGATAAGGTGCTGATAACGATAGATGTTCAGTTAAAATCAGAGATATTAAAACAATATTTACCGTGTTCAGCTGATGTCATCGGTTCGACGCTGGAAGCAATTGCGGTTGATTATGTCGATGACCATAAAACAGGTTATTTCCCTGCGATGGACTT
>DROB01000020.1 GCA_011321985.1 Gammaproteobacteria bacterium
GCGATGGTTTCCATCAGATTAATGGGTCCGGTTTATTTTATAAGGAAGGACGAATTATACTACTTAATGGCATCACTTATTCCTGTAGTAATTGCTGAATATCTGTTTCCAGCGTATTTACCGCACCAAATGACACCCGTCTGAGAATCCCTTTCTTATCGATCAGTATGCTTGATGGTGTGCCCTGCAGTTGATACATCTCAAAGGTCAGGGCATGAAAGGCCTTTGTTCGCAGATAGTCTTCTGCCTGCTGTATGATGTTTTTTTTGCGCTCTTCAGGCCACTCGTTCTGGTAGAAATCAGGAACCTGTCCCAGGATAAACTGGTCGATGTTTCCCCGGGTTACTTCTGTTTCATTTTTCACCAGCTTATCCATGGCTACACTGAAAGGGATGGAATAGGGTAGCCTGTTATTATCGAGGTAGCCGGCTTTCCCCAGTTGAGATAATGGATCACCCTGTAATTCATCCTGTTGCAGGAGACGTTGCAGGTTATTCAATGTATTATGCTCGAAATGTTCAAATGCGGTGGCGATAATGAAGACCTTCAGCCCCTGTGAAGCATAGGTTTCATGGAAGTGTATGACTTCTGGCAGGGCATGTAGAAAGCAGCCCGGGCAGTTAACCTGGATAACTTCTATCAGGATGACCTGTCCTGATAATTCTTTCAGTGAAGGTTCAGCCCCCTGTACCCAGCATTCGATCTGGGGCTGTGGGGCCGGTTGTCCGATGGTGGCGAAGGTTTTCGTCATAATAGTATGAAAAAAATAACAAGTGAGTAATACGAGCGATACGATGTTGTTAAAGGAAGATTATACCGATTTAACGCCTGAGGCCATACTGGGCGCAGTAGAGTCTTTAGGGTATGAGACCAGCGGTCGCCTGCTGGCTCTGAACAGTTATGAGAACCGGGTCTATCGCTGTGAGCTGGAGCAGGGTGGTGCCATCATAACCAAGTTCTATCGTCCTGGTCGCTGGAGTGATGCAGCTCTTTTCGAAGAACACCAGTTTTCGCTCGAGCTTGCCGGGCAGGAAATCCCGGTGGTTGCGCCAATGGTAAAGGATGAAAAGACATTATTTGAATATGATGGTTACCGTTTTTCAGTATTTCCGCTGCGTGGCGGGCGATGGCCCGACCTGGAATCGAGAGATGACCTGAACTGGATGGGACGATTTATCGCACGTATTCACAACGTAGGTCGGGTTTCAGTGTTTGAGCATCGGCACCGGATAGAGATAAAAAGGATGGGCAATGATTCGTCCGACTTCTTACAGGCGAAGGGTTTTATTCCCGGGTATCTGGAAGTGGCTTATCAGACACTGGTTGACGATCTATTGCTGCAGATCCAGGCTGCATTCGAGCGTTGTGGTGAATATCAGGCTATCCGTTTGCACGGCGACTGTCATCGCAGTAATGTCCTATGGACTGATGATGGACCCCATTTTGTTGATCTGGATGACTGCTGTAATGGTCCGGCTATTCAGGATCTGTGGATGTTGCTCTCGGGAGACCGTCAGGAGATGACCGAACAGCTCTGTGACATCCTGGAAGGGTATGAAGAGTTTGCCACGCTTGAGTTAAACGAACTGCATCTGATCGAAGCCTTACGCAGCCTGCGCATGATGCACTATGCAGCATGGTTGGCAAAACGCTGGGATGATTCGGCTTTTCCGCTGGCTTTCCCCTGGTTTAATACCACCCAATACTGGGAGCAGCATGTGCTTGAGTTAAGAGAACAGCTATCAAGATTGCATGAGCCAGTACTGGTAGTGTGAATGCACACGGTTTATGTGCGTATTTTTTTCTGAAGTGGGTAACAATACGACCCTGTGCCCTCTGTGGCAGAAACCTGGAGAGTAAAAGAAATGAAAATAAGTATCATAAGCGGCAGTCACCGTAATCCTTCGCAGAGCGAAAAAGTTGCGTCTCATATCGAAGCAACATTAAGAGGTGAGTTTGATGATATCGAACCCTGGGTCTATACGCTGGCGGATAACCCGCTACCGTTATGGGACCAGACCTTGTGGGAGGATAGTGAGGAGTGGAGTCAGAGGCTGGCACCACTCAAAAAGCAGTTATCAGAAAGTGATGCCTTTGTCTTTATAGCTCCTGAATGGCATGGTCAGGTACCGGCAGGTCTGAAAAACTTTTTCCTGTTATTTAACCGGTTTGAACTAGGACATAAGCCAGCATTGATCGTAACCGTGTCATCTGCCGATGGTGGTGCATATCCGGTCGCAGAGCTACGCATGAGCAGTTATAAGAATAATCGCCTGTGTTATATCCCCGAGCAGTTGATACTAAGGAATGTAGAAAAAATACTGAATAAAAAAACGGAAGATAATGATGCCGATGCAGACGGTTACTTCAGGGAGCGTATCATCTGGACCCTGGGTATTCTGCGTGGCTATGCTCTCGCCTTAAGATCCATGCGTGAATCGACAGAAGTCCACCGTGATAAGTTTGGTAACGGTATGTAGGTGGTTGCTGTTACTCAGATAAGTGAGTGCTGAGTTTCTATATATTCGATAGCCTCTGCATTTTCGTCTTTGATATTGACCCTGTTTGATTTACGCAATGATGCTTCGACGCGTGCAGAGTTTATCGCCTGCTGATTGATGATCTTCGGATACAGCGGGAACATTTTGTCGACTAATAGTGCATGATTTCTCGCTATCAATTCGAGACTTTCTCGCTGTGCGTCCCTCAGGAAATCCAGCACCAGCAGGTAAGGAGATAGCCAGTGAATAAAGGCTTCGACCAGAGAGGCTTTCGCTTCGTCATGCCATTGCTGCTGGACCAGCATCTTGGGAAATAATCGAGCTGATAATTCTCGACCGATAAATTGTTGTTGCAGGTTGATACCGGACAGGCCTTTACCATAACTGAATCTGTTTCGATAAAACCATTGTGCCGAAGGTTGATCACCGGCGCGTTGATTGATGATCTGGTTAAGGAACTCTCCGGCTGTCGTGTCCTGCTCCGGTGAAAGTGAAAACTCTTGCTGAAATTCCTGCTTGCAACGTAGACCGGCTTCCCAGGCCAGGGTATCGGGCACTGAAATTTCTGTTTCATTACAGACGCTATCGAGTAATGCCAGCGGTTCATTGTTTTTTTCGTCAAGTAGCCATAACTCGTACTTGTCTTCGAATGGATAAGGACACTGATCTGAATATCGTAATACGGCATCGAGTAACACATTGCCGATGGCCTGTATCTCGCTGTAATGGTAAGACGCGATGAGAGGTGAACGTCTCAAGCCTGTCTTTTTATTCCAGTCTCCAAAACGGATGTCCGGCATTTCTATCTCAAAAAATTCTTCTGGATCATCGGTCGGGCAGTCGAAGTTATCGTGGACATAGAGCGTCCAGTTGGTGCCATCGATGGTGACGGCATCCGCGCCACCGGTAGAGATTATGTTCATCACGCCGCGAAAGGGATTAAGGATTCTCTGGCTGTAGCAATTAACGGGCATAATATAAATTTAGCTGAGAATCAGAAAAAATCATGTGTTTTTAGCGTATCACTTCAGGTTTTATCCTTTATTTGGTAAATCCGCTTTTATTCCAGGTAGTTTTCTTGATATAGATCAAGTTTTGAGTGCTTTTATCAGTATAGCCTGTAAAAACCATATTATAAGAGGGGGTAAATATGTTGCAAGGTGATGATAGAACCATTCTGATGAATGTAGCGAAGGTTGTTGCCACACTGGTGGGGATAATGATCACTCTGATAATCGTGGCTGCTTATATCGGAGGGGATGCTTAAGTTATTGATTTATAATTAGTCCGCATGGCCTCAGGTCATTAGATCAAGCGTGAACGGGCAGGGAGTATATGAAATTAAAAGTCGGTTTCCGACCGTAAGCCAGCTTTTTGTCAGGTGAGGTTTTGGTTATACTGGCCTGGTTATGGATAAAGTTGCGCTTGCTATCACATTCTTCGTCGTGCTTCTCTGTGCACTTATAGCTTTTCTGCGAGTGTATTTCGGTACCCAGCCGTGGAGCCTGTGATGGTGTGCGCCCGCCCTCTTGCATCCATAACGTAATATCTGTAGGGTTAGCGCCCTTTTAAATAATCACCTGTAGAATATCATGCAAATCGAATCCAATTCCGTAGTCACGCTCCATTACACCCTTAAAGACAATGAGGGCAATATCATCGATCAGTCTGAAGACGGTAGTTTCTTATACCTGCATGGTGCGATGAACATCATACCCGGCCTGGAAAATGCACTGACAGGTAAAGCCGCGGGTGATGAATTTTCTGTGAAAGTCTCCGCTGCAGAGGGTTATGGCGAAAAAGACCCGCAACGCATACAGGAAGTACCTAAAGACATGTTCGATAATGTTGATGAGATCAAACCCGGTGTGCAGTTTCATGCACAGGGACCTGATGGTGGTGCTGTCGTAGTCACGGTCGTCGAAGTAAAAGATGAGGCCGTGGTGATCGATGGTAACCATGCATTAGCTGGCATGGATTTAAATTTCGCGGTTAAGGTCGTGGATGTCCGTGAAGCCTCGGAAGAAGAGATCACGCACGGTCATGTGCACGGCGAACACGGCCATCATCATTAGTGTACAGATGTAGTCGCCCGTCCTCTGAGGGTTATCAATCAGCCGTCTCCGGGTGGTCTTTCGGAGGGATGGGGTCGAGGAAGTCGATGATGTGTTGCACGACCTGACTATCTCGAACAATGCGACGATGGCCTAAACCCTGAGTCTTGATGAATCGCGCACCGGGCCAGGCTCGCGCGATTTTTTCACTGCTATGCCACGAGATATCCGTATCATCTTCATCATGTATCAATAAACTTTTACAGGACAGCCTTCTGACGTTGTTCTCCATATCAACGAGATCTCGGATTACTTGACCATGCGTGGCATAGGATATCCGCTCCATCGCCTGCATGACACAGTCCGGTAATTGCAGTATGCGCTGGAAGTTATCAAGGATGACCTGAAAATTATTCGGCGGACAGATCAGAGCAGCCCGATCGACTTTCAGTCCCAGTGACATCGCAAAGGTCAGTATCATGCCACCAAAAGAGTGCGTGATGGCCGCATCGAAGTCACCATATTTTTTGTTGAGAGCGAATATCACATCGGTCATCTCCAGGAGACTGGTCTGTTTTCCGGGAGTATTGCCGTGCGCTGGCCCATCGAAACTGATCACACGGTAACCGAGTCCGGTTAATCGTTCTATGTAGCTTGCGACCTGACTGCCTCGTCCGGTCCAGCCATGGATAAATAATAGCGTGGCCGCCGGTGCGATACTTTCATGTTGCCAGAGGTAGACCGCAATTTGCAGGCCATTAACACTGACCTGTTCGTTTCTCGCAGCTGCCAGTGCGGGGCGTTCATAGGGAGGTGTTTTAAAACGTGTGGTGGTAAACCACAATGCATAAGCACGACGACCAAAATAAGCAGGAAAGACTCGTCCCAGGGTGTTGTACGTTAGCCGCAGTAGTCGCAGTGCTAAAGGAGTTTTCGGTTTTCTTTTATTGCTGTGAGTTTTTTTCATATGATAAAATATTGCCGTGTCCATCGTTTGATGTTGGACAGGTTTTTTAGCGAATAATTACAGGTTAGACACAATGTTATCAGATGAGCAGTTGCACCAGTTATATTACACGAAAGAATCAGATATTCACGGTAGTGGTTTATTCGCGCGTGAAAAATTCAAACAGGGTGACTACATGGGTGAATACGATGGCCCCATGGTTCTCGAGAATGACTCGCATGTATTATGGGTGGAAAAATACGACCAGGTCTGGGTCGGACGTGACGGAAAAAATTTATTGCGGTATATCAATCACAGTAACGAGCCACAGGCAGAATTCGTCGGCTTTGAACTGTTTGCGGTGCGTGATATTAATCCAGATGAAGAAATCACTATCGATTATGGTGAAGAGCCCTGACAGGTGCTCAGGAAGTCTGGCGGCTAGTCTTATCTGAGCCGCTGATGATGGGGTCAATGTTGTTGATACAGCAGGTCAGGTGCCTTTGAAATAACCGCTACATCCGGTCCAGTGTCGAAACAGGAGGGTGCATTTACAGAATAAAAGGATACAGGGGCAAGGTGCGTCGTGCTCCGGACCTTGTATTTTACGACATGCGGATTTACGAAAGCGCACTTTGCCCGGTCTTTAGCTGAAGTGGCTTTTTGCAGAAATTGCAGTAATATTTAAAACGCTTCCGATTGATCTTGTTGTGTCTGATAGAACTTAACTGATGTTCGCGGCAGCTGCACTGATAGGTAAACGAAGAAAGTTTTTTCTGTGGTATTCCCGATAGGTCGTAATCGGTAGTAACGGTAGCATCGGCATTAAAATCCAGCATTATCTGTTTCCATTCGTTGCCATGCGGTTTTATATTCCTGAGCCCGTAGATGATATCGCTTATATAGTGCGCCACCTCATGGGGTACGGTAGTATTAAAGTTATCATCGTAATATTTTGAAAATATATACGGATTGTAACGGATCTCTCTGGTGTAATGTCCTAACTGGTGGCTTACCCGGTACATGCCTGAGGTGCGTCCTCTCAGGTTGAAAACGATATCCAGCGGTTTGTCTTTTATCCCGTATAGAGCAACAGCCTGGTCGATATAATGACGGGTCTGTGCGATGACCTGCTGCTGTTGTTCTTTTGATAATGGTGGGATAAGGGGAGTCGCCTGGCTCATATGAAATTTTTCTGTCCGTCAGGAAGTTCAGGCTCTGGACACGAATTCACGTGTTTCAGTATTGATCTTTATCGTCTCACCCGGTGTCAGGTACTCCGGAACCTGCACGACCAGTCCGGTCGTCAAAGTAGCAGGCTTGGTCCTTGCTGAAGAGGATGCCGCTTTCATTCCTGGTGCGCACTCACTGATCTCGAATGACATGGTCGTCGGCAGTTCGATAGCGAGCAGCTTGTCTTCATTGATCAGTGCGCTCAGACCTTCGAGGCCGTCATACAGGAAGATAGCCTCATCTTCCAGCGTGTCGGCAGCCAGGGTGAATTGATCATAATTCTCACTGTCCATAAAAGTGTAAGAGTCATTATCATGGAATAACAGCTGCACCGAGCGACGAGAGACATCGACCGGAGTGATGACTTCATCACCTTTGTAACGACGTTCAAATTTTTGCCCGCTGCTGATATCGCTGCCAGTAATCTTATACAGGGTACTGCCTGTGCGTGAAGAAGGCGACTGGACGAAGATCTTTTTGATCAGTATATTTTTATTGTCCTGATCGAATATCATGCCTTTTTTGAGTTCATTTGCTTTCATGGCTTATACTGTCCGAGTTAATACGGTGTTTATTATGAGTGATTTTTAATGTGGGTCAAACATTTATTTTTTCCAGATAGCGAAATTAACATGACGGCTGTTCGTTCGCAGGGCGCAGGAGGTCAGAATGTGAACAAGGTCTCTACTGCGATACACCTGAAATTTGATATATCCGCTTCGAGTCTGCCGATGCAGGTAAAGCAGCGATTATTGTCACTCAATGATCAGCGTGTATCCAGAGCGGGGGTGTTCATAGTCAAATCACAGCAGACTCGAAGCCAGCTAAAAAATAAAGAATATGCCCTGTCTCGTCTACGCTCATTCATCGAACTGGCGCTGGTTACGAGGAAGGCAAGAAAGAAAACGCGACCCTCGAAGTCATCGCAGCAGAAGAGACTGGATGCTAAAAACAGGCGAGGTCGGCTAAAAAAATCCCGACAGATGCAGGGAGAGTGATATTCGATATGAGTTTATGTCGAGCTTATTTTAACAGGCTCGAACCCAGATGTTCAGTGAGGAAAAGGCGTTCAGGAATTTTATCTTTGATCTTTTCGTGCAGCTCGGGCAGGCGTGACCAGTGTAAACCCTGTTTATGATGGTGGGCTGTATGGTATCCCAGGTTACCCGTTAACAGGTTGTAGATAGGGCTCATGATGTTGTAGGACGCTTCGAAATCATTATCAACGTCCAGGCCTGAATGGTGTCCGTATGTCACCCATGCCGTGAAAAGCAGGCTGACCATCATGGGCAAGATAAAAACGAATAACGTCGGTACCGGTTGATACCAGAACATCAGGGTGAGCAGTAAGAGCGTGACCGTTGTCGCGATCAAAAATACTTTAAAAGGACGTGGATGTTTTTTTCCGACCAGATAGCCGCGATAATAAGCGGTCAGGGCGACGTTGAGTGAGTACTCCAGCCTGCCCATATTTTTCCCGTTCTTGCGTTTCCAGCGGCTCTCGTCTTTGTTCTGATCCAGGTAGTGATGGTGGTGACCCAGAACATGGTGTAATACCCATAATTTTGAGGTGGCACCGGTCTGCAATGCATACATCTGCTCGAGTATACTGTTGAGGAAGGCACTTTTGAATGTGGGCGTATGCTGGTGATGGTGGTTCCATGCACAGATAATGCCTTTGGGCCAGATCATGATCAGCCAGTACGCGACCAGTAGCCAGATATTATCCAGCAGGAAATACGCAACGACATCGAGTGCAAAAAACAGGCTGATAATCAATACGGGAATTCGGTCTTCGTGGTATCGGAATAAAGTAGGCATGGTATCTTGGCGAGTAGTAATTTTAGTGAAATTTAATGTATTTTAATATACTTAAGTGAATTATAGAAGAACTCATGATTTAATCAATAAACAGGTCTCGCTGACGGTGAAATGCCTGCTCAGGGTTTTGTTCAAACCATCGAATCAGTTGATCTCTGAGCTGCATTGTCTGTTCGCTGCTGTATGTTGTGGCGGCAACGTTGCCCCACACCGGTGCTGGCCAGCTGATATCAGTGGTAAAACGGGCGATATGATGGATGTGTAGTTGAGGTACAAGGTTGCCCAATGTGGCAATATTGAGTTTGTCGGGGTGAAAAACCTGCTCCAGGCACCGGCTCAGATACATGGATTCACGCATCAGTTGTTGCTGCTCAGGTTCCGTCAACTGGTGTAATTCTGTTATATTTTCGCGATTGGGAAGCAGAATAAACCACGGATAGTGAGAGTCATTCAGCAATAACAATGAGCATAGAGTGAACTCGCCCAGTAAGAGACAGTCCTTTTCCAGTTGAGGGTGCAGCTTTATCATAAGTAAGGTTCCAGAGCGTAATAAACGCCTCGATGATATCGTTTGTAAAGTTTACGATGAGAGTGTAAAACTCCCGATATAGCGTTCAATAGTAACAGTACAATAATAACAGAGGTGGATATATGGCTGACTGGCTAAGCAGTGAGATAATAGAAAAGATCCAGTGGAATGAGCGTTTATTTTCCTTACGCATCCGATCTGAATTCAAAAATTTTATCGCGGGGCAATTTGTTCGTGTCGCGCTCGACATACAGGGCGAGCGGGTTGCCAGGCCCTATTCGCTGGTGAATGAGCCGGGGGATGAGTTTCTGGAAATTTACTTCAACATCGTTCCTGAAGGCCCTCTGTCGCCGGCGCTGGCAGCACTTGATGTCGGTGATGGTATTTTTGTGACAGATCGGGCCAATGGATTCTTGACCATCGATGAAGTACCCGGGTGTCGGCATCTGTGGTTATTGGCCACGGGCACGGGGGTGGGCCCATTTCTTTCTACCTTAAAAGGTGACAAAGTCTGGCAGCGTTTTGAAAAAATAGTCCTGGGATATTCTGTGAGAGATGTTTCCGAATTGTCCTATCGAGAGCAGATAGCGGAAATCGAAAACAGGCATGGTGAGCAGTTTTGTTTCGTACCCTTCGTTACCCGTGAGAAACTGGATGGAGCGATGGAACAACGTATCCCGGTGTGTATCGAAAACGGTTCTTTTGAAGAGAGAGCTGGTATCGATATTAATACAGAAGACTCACACGTCATGATGTGCGGTAACTCGGCGATGATAACCAGTGTTACCGAGTGTCTGGAAGCACGAGGTCTGCGCAAGCATCGCCGCCGTGAACCGGGGCATATCACGACTGAGAAATACCATTAGCAGGTGGCTAAGTCAGTTATCGGCCATGAGCGGGCACGTCCTTGGCGGCAAAAATGCTTCTAAATCTTTCAACGTCCGCTTTGCGTCGGTAGTGACAGTTAAAAGCTCCCTTTTTTAGCCTCAAACATTTTCTTCAAGGAAATGTTTGAAGTTGTGTGCATCGATGATCTGCGTACCGTCACAGTTAAACTGCATCCTGACGATGCCCTGCACGATGCACAGGGTTATGTTGCGTAAATAATATCCATCGATGTCGCGTAGTGTTCTTACGGTGCTTAGTATTTTAGAGATATTGTCAGGTTCAAGGGGGAGCCAGCTCTGGGAGCGACGGTTTAAAATATTCTGCCAGTAGCCGGGTATTTTCTGATAATGCTCGCTGGCGCGTAGAGTCGCATACAGCTCTCGCATCAGCGCGACTTTATCGTCGTATTCGATCAGGGGGAAGTGGCGGTCGATATAATCGTTATTGGCAATTTTTTCTGCATCGTGTATCTCCTGCCGAAGTGGATCAAATATCGAGTTGGTTCGGATTTCACCGCTGTTAAAACCGACGAATATTCGATAGATACCGCGATTTAATAGTACGTCTTCCAGGTTGGGTTCCAGTTGATCGAATAAACTATCGACCTTACTGTCGTAGCGTTTCCTTAAAGCGGCACTTTCGCGCAGTGAAGGATCACCCTTGATGCCGATCAAAACCTGCTCTGGATTTAATCCGGCGGCGCTGACGATGCTTTCCTGCATAATGGTTTCTTCTAGTAGTTCTTCTTCTGAATTATCCATGATTGTCTCAAATGGGGCTGCTCATTGCGCCGATAATTTTATGACTTAACAGATGCTTGCATATCATTATTGTGATGAATATTAACTTTGAATGATCTAAATTGACTATAATAAGCGAAACATTGTGACAATTTGATGAAATTTCAGTCAGGAAAGTCATACGGAAGCAGAGCTTCTCTGCAAGCTGTTGATTTTTATGGCTTAACTGGTTAATAAAATATTATGTATGAAGCGTTTTACGGTTTTAAGGAAAAGCCGTTCTCCATGTTGCCCGACCCGGGTTTTCTGTATTTGAGCAAAAAGCACCAGGCGGCACTCACTTTGCTCGAATATGGCCTGCTCAATCATGTTGGATTTTGCGTTATTAGTGGTGAGGCGGGGGCAGGCAAAACGACCATCTTGCGTGCGCTATTAGAGCGTGTTGCCGATGATGTGACCGTGGGTCTGATCACCAATACACACCAGTCTTTTGGTGGCCTGCTCGACTGGGTGTTGTCTGCCTTTGATCTGCACAAACCCAATCTGTCGCATGTTGAGATGCATCAGGTATTCATGGAATACCTGATCGAGGAATACGCCAACAACCGCACCGTTCTATTGATCGTCGATGAAGCCCAGAACATGAAGGCTGATGCGCTGGAAGAATTACGCATGCTGTCGAATGTTAACTCGGAAAAAGATCAGTTGATGCAGGTCGTCCTGGCCGGTCAACCCGCATTAAAGGAAACCTTGCGCAAACCGGATCTGATGCAATTTGCACAGCGTATCGCGGTGGACTATCACCTCGAAGCACTAAATGTCATAGAGACCTGTGGTTATATCCAGCATCGTCTGATGACAGCAGGTGCCGAACACGATGTCTTTACCCCGGCCGCCTGTGAACGGATTCATTGTTATAGCGGTGGTACGCCACGATTGATCAACCTCCTGTGTGAGACGGTTCTGGTTTACGGCTTTGCGGATCAGCGGGAGATGATCGATGTTGATCTGGTAGATGAGATGGTGCAGGAACGGATGAAGGATAGTGTTGTTCCGATCGTTAATCGTGATGCGGCTAAAAACGATAATAAAGAAGCGGCTAAAGCACTGGAAAAAGATTTCCCGTGGATCAAAACTGACGGGGATGACCAGACACAGATACCTGTTACTGATATGGAGGCTGAGGGAGTTCAAAAGACGGAGAGCATCGCCGATAAAGAGGGTTTGTCTACAGAGGAAGGAAAAGAGAAAACTGAAAAAGTTCCAGTGGAACCTGAGGCTGAAGCGGCATCGAAAACAGAAGTGAAGGCTGACGGAAACACAGGGAAAGCGGTAGTGGCCGGAGCTGGGGGGGCGGCATCGAAACCAGTGCCCGCTTCGATGGCGACGGAGGAGGCTGCTATCCGAAAGCCGTTTGTCAAATATGGTGTGCTGGCGGTCATCCTTGTGCTGGCACTTGTTGGTACCGCATTGTTTTTCAGTAATGCCGATGTTCCATCAAAAATAATTGAAAAAAATGGCTCTACTGACAGAGCGGTAAGCGAAAAAATCGTGAATAAAAAAACGCTGAGTAAAAAAGCAGCTAGCGAAAAAGCCGACAGGGAGGCAGCACTGGAGCAACAGAAAAAACGTGAACAGGAAGAAGCGCGTGTAAAACGGTTACAGGTCGAAGCTGAAGCATTAAAAAAAGAACGGGATGCGGCGATAGCAAAAGCGGAAGAAGAGAAACAGGCCAAGCAGAGAGCTGAAAAAAAAGCCGCCGAAGCAGCAGCGCTGGCTGCGAAAAAGGCAGAGAAAGAGCGTATTGCTGAGAAAAAGAAAAATGCACGTTTAGCAAAAAAAAGAGCAGCAAAGATCAGGGCTGAAGAAGAACGTGTCAGACGTGAGAGGGAAAAACTGGCAGAAGAGAGGCGGCTTATGGATGCTCGCCTGAAAGAAGAGAACCGTTTGAAACAGGAGGCGGAAGCACGAAAGCTGGAGCGCGAGTGGCGGGAAGAAGAACGTCGGAAGGAGCAGCAGGCGGCTCGTGCTCGTGCCGAGCAGCAGGCTATCGTCGAGGCGCAGGCACAGGCAAAAGCGAGGGAGCCTAAAAATAGATCATCCGAATGCAGTGGACCTACTGCACGTTTTAAGGCTAACTGTCGTTAATTAACAGACTGCGCACTCAAACTTGGATGGATCGTTTCTGTATGATCAGGTCCAGGCTATTACAGTTAGGTGGTGATATTTTTTTACTGCCTTATTTACAACGGCCAAACTTTTCGCCAGTGTCGATAGCTGGATTCTGTACGGTTTTCTCGTCAGGAAACAAAACTTTCAGGTCAGTCATCGATAATGTGTCGCCCTTTTTATCGTATTCTTGCCATATCTTCTCCCAGCGCTGATCGTCAAAATAGAAACCGGTCGGTAATAGACAAACGACTTTCTGGTCGAGGTCAGTAATGACCTTGGGTTCTGTGAGTTTTCCTGGCATGCTGTGTGATCCTGAAAAATTAATACGGTTATTTTAACTATTTTAGCGATGCGTATGTCGAATAATAAACCTGTTTTACTGTCCATCACTGAATTAGGAGGTTATCCTGATTTTACTCCGCTCTATGAATCGACCGGATTTGACGTGATTAAAACAGACAGTGTGCGTAAAGCTGTAAAATTGATCCGTCAGCATAAACCGGTGGTGATGGTCGCTGAATTTAATTTCCAGTCAGATTTTCGTGACCGGACCAGCAGTCTGGAGACTATCCTGTCCAGTACGCAGGGTGTGGTGGATGTCGACATGATCGTTTTCTATGAAGAAGAGTTTACGGTACAGTACCAGCGATTCCTGCAGACTTTCGAAGTGGCAGCTTCACTGGTTTTTCCCATCGATGAGGAGCAGTTGCGCCTGTCGTTGACAGGCATCATGACCTGTATATCTCCTAAGTTAGGGGCTGGTTAGGCGCAATACCCTGCCTTTTGCGTGTTTCTATTAGTGCGAAAATGCTGTAAAAAGCACAATCGTTTCAAGTTTCTAGAATTTACTTCAGGGTTTTCCCTATGCCAAGCAAAAAAGAATTAGATGATCTGTTGATCGATAGCTCATCACCTGACCAGTCAAAAGAAGATATCCAGAAATATCTGGAGAAAAAGCAGGCGGCTTATGACGAGCTTGAGGCCAGTGCATCTCCGATCGAACGTGCACGCTTGCAGCTTGATGTTGCAGAGGCACTGGTAGGTACGGGGAGGGCTGATGAGTCCTGGGAGAAGGCGCGCGCTGCACTGGATACCTTTATCGAGCTGGAGCAATGGCAGGATGCAGTGGAAAGCTGTGATGTGCTGTATCAGAGTGCTCAACCTGCTTCGATGGTAGCTCTGGCGCACGGAGTGTGGTTGTCGGTCAGCTATCCGGTAGATCCAGTTCTTACTGTCAACATGCTTAATTATGTTATCGATGAAACACCGGCAAATGCTGATGGTGCAGCCATCGCTGCGGTTACTGCACATTATATTGCGGATATTCGTACTGAAGATGATCAGCATAAGAGCCTGACTTTTTTGACCAAACAGTTATTGGCCAATGTGGCAAAAGGGCATTCCGGTGTCGATGATCAGGAAGGTTTAAGTGTATGGATGGAACGCCTGGAATTGCTTGATCCTGGTGTATTCCTGCCACGTTTAGCACTGGTTTTAGGGGCGATTGTTCCTGCGGATGCGTGGTGGTTCGACCGCGATGCACTGCGAGAAAAAATTCCAGAATAGCAGTGAGCAGCTTCTGGCTGACTGTTTCCAGCGATGTCCTAGTTTTCCAGTGAGAGCCCGCTGGTATCAGGTACTTCTGCTTTTTTTACCGGTTTGGGGTTTTCGATCATATCCGCGCCGGTTTCAGCCAGCGTTATATCCGGTAGGGGTTTGATCCCCTGTGGTGGAGTTTCGATCGGATTTTCGATCACATCGACACCGGGTTCAGCCATGGTTATGGCACTGATGTCGGCAATCATCTGTGCTGGTATCTCGACGGGGTTTTCGATGACATCGACACCGGCTTCTGCCAGTGTTATCGCGCTGATATCATCTATTTTTTGTGCGGGTTTTACTACGGGGTTTTCTATTACATCCGAACCGACGGGAGCGACGGACATGTCGCCGGTATCGGGAGCAGGGGATGTTGCCTCAGCAGTCGCAGCGGTATCTTCGGTTGTTTCGCATGCTTCGATCTTGATAACCAGACCGACATTTTCCAGCGCTGTTCTGTATTTCTCGGCTGCCTCAGCATTGATTTTTCCCTTTATTACCTTTCGACCGCCAGCAAAATAGGGCAGTAGCTTGCCCGCGTCTGTCTTGAACAGCCTGGCCATGTTCTGCATGACGGTATCTTTATCTTTACCGGGTTGTAAAATGCCGAAAAAAACGACATCGAACTGTTCATCGCTCATCGCCTGAATCCTGTCATATATCTGGTATATAAGATTGTAGACGAAAAGAAGATATTATTGATCAAGAATGGGGCAAAGCGTGGTGGAGAGAGACGCTGGTAGCGTTTTTATATAACTTCTGAGTACGGTTATAAGCGGACATACGGAAAAACATTTTTTTGCCGCGAAGGACGTGCCCGAGCGAAGCGACAAATACCCTTGGCGGCAAAAATGTTTCTAAATCTCTCAACATCCGCTTTGCGTCGGTTGCGGAAGTTTAACCAGTAATGCGGCTCATCACTTTTTGTCTTCAGGTTTTGTGAACTGGACCACCTGTGATGTGCTGGGTTCGTCGACATATCGGGGGCGTGCATCCATGCCGTCTCCACCAGCTTCCTCTATTATCTCTTTTTCTCGTGAAGTGATCAGCATGAAGCAGTGCTTTAGATCTTCTGTTGTCTGTGCGGTTAGAGGACTGGCGCGACCTTGGCGCGGCGCGGTATCGCGGACGACAGAAGATAATACCTGTCGTACCGTGCTCAGGATCTGGTGTTCCTTGGAATGATATTTTGTACTCATAATGTGATGTTTTCGTGTGTGCCGGCTGTCGGTATAATAGCTATAAAATTTATGTAATCAGACTTGATCAGAAGTTTCCTGATTGTCATGTCTTTCATGAGATGACCGCACTGAAACAGGTTCGGTTAGCAGTTTAACAAATTTCGGGTCAGATTGAGACTGGACTAATAGAGATACCCTTATGCCATATTATGTATTTAAGATGAGTTCACCAGAAGGCATGCCACTGGTAAAAAACCTGGAGTTGATCGATGAGTATGCGTCTTTTCGTGAAGCCAGGGACTCTGCCAAAAGTCAGCGTACCGAGCTGGACAAGGCCGACTCGTCACAGATCAAAGTGATGTTTGCCGATAATCAGCTGTTAGCCGAAGAGCAATTACTGGCATACCGTGAAAAACCCGTGGTGATGGAGCATGAAAAATAGCGCGACATGGAAGAGGATGAGTATAAATCGAGTTACGATGAGCTGGCCTCCATTCGCTGTGTCTTTGAAAAAGCGTTGACCAGTCATCAGGCAAAATGTACTTCATCTACCCATTTTTGTCTTGCGGATAGAGAGGGGTATTCTTGTGCTGACATCCCATCATCTGCTAAATGCCGAGAAATTCTTGAATTGTTACGCAAAAAGTCGGTATTTGCTCTCAAGTTGCGTGAAATAGCAAGCCCATTGCCGCATAATATGGAGATTCGCGTGCAGCTGGGTGGGCTTCGTGGTCTGGTGAAGCTGTTTGATGAAAAAATGCTCCGTGAGTCATCGCTCGCTCATCCCGGTCAAGAGCGAGTGGATGATATACAGGCGGTGATTAAAAGAGCGGTTGAAAAATATGGTTCTCTGCATAGTTTGCCCTACAGCCAAATCATCCAGTCCGTGGTGAGCTTTCAGGGCAGGCAAAAACGGCAGCATTAACCTGTTACTGGCAGCATGGTGGGTGGCATTTTTGGCAATAACGGGTATCGATAAACAAAGAGGGTGTTATGTTAAGTAATAATAAAATTGTAAGAGCCGGTTCCACCGATGAGTATGTCGATATGATTAAACAGGCTATCGACGAGACTTTTGATCTTCGCCAGGCCATCGAGTTTGATGAAGAGTTTATGGCTGAAGGTCGCGATGTGGTCGATGAGCTGGAAAAAGTGTTAAAAGGACTTTATGACTCGATGAAAGACGGTACGTATCAGTTTGCCACTGGTGATCTGCCCTATATGGCTCTGATGGAAAAGCACCATGAATCTATGGTGCCTTTCAGGTATTTATTGAAGCGCATCAATGAGACGCACAATAAGGGACTGGAATTAAAAGACAGCTGAGCTGTAACAGCTTAAGCCTGATCGTACAGACACTGTCGGTATAACTATAAAACGCTCTTATACCAATGGCGGCTACCGGCTATAAGCGGACATACGGCAAAATATTTTTAAAGCCCTTATGTCCGCTTTGCGTCGAAAGTGGCCTTCGGGTTTCGTTAAGTAGATAAGCAGGAGTTACGCACAGATTGTTCATCCTGCCTGTGGATAACTTTGTGGATTAAAAATACCTGATATGAAGCGCTGGCTTTTCATTTATCGGAGTGTGAATTTATCGATCAAGATTGCACGATAAAAACCATATTTAAATCAACATGTTGAAGCAGGTATATAAAGTCATCTATAAAAAACGCACTGTTAACTTCCTGTTTGGTTAAGCCTTCACTACATCTTGTGCCTTGTGTATAACTCAAACACAATGAAGTCCGTTCACTGAAAAAAATTTCATGAAAGGGTTTTGCAGGCATCCTCTTTAGAGACTGCGTGGTAAGGGGTCTCCCGCACCCTGTCGTGTATCTGCATGCGGTATTTTACAAAATCTGCCGGATCGTCAAAATGTAAAAAGGGGTTACCCTGGCACTGGTTTTCCATCGTCGAGGTCGGAGACTGGGGAGCATAGTTGTGACCCGGATGCAGCGTGGTCGCCGCTGGCAGTTCATTTTTCATCTTTTTGAGGGTCTGGAACATCTCTTCGGGGTCACCACCTGCCAGGTCGCAACGCCCACAACCGAATACAAACAGGGTGTCACCGGCAATCAGATCGTTGCCGACGTGGTAACAGGCTGACCCGGGTGTGTGTCCGGGTGTATGTAACACAGTGATCTGGCTCTTGCCGATCATTATCTGCTCACCACCATGATGCAGGACCGGGGAGCTTAACTCTGCGCCCCAGAATTTGGCTTCCGGTTTGAGCAGGTGGACTTTTGCATCACTGTGCTCCAGCGTCTGCTGTAAGCCATTGATGTGATCATGATGACTGTGGGTAAGCAGGATATCTGTGATCTGTATACCCTCGCTGTCAGCAAAAGTGAGAACTTTATCGACTTCCCAGGCGGGGTCGACTATCGCTGCGGTGTCTGTGTCATGATCGTGGATAAGGTAGACAAAGTTTTCCATTGGGCCCAGTTCCATGCTGTGGATAGTGTGAGTACCTGATCGGTTTATCATGAGAAAGCTCCGTCGATGAATTTCATTTTGAATCAAAAGCGAAAACGTGGTTATAATCCACGTCTTGATGCTGGATTATACCTTTCAGATTAGTCTTGTGACACTTCTCTGGCAACCAGGTTTCCGGTGCCCTTAAATTAAATGTTTCCAAAAATAAGAGCTTATTGTATAGATGAAATCGTCGACTTATGAGCACGACACATTATTGTTGTCTCGCCTGCAACTGTTCAGAAACGTGGACATGGATAATCCAGCACTGCTCGACCTGCTTAATTTGTGTGAGTACCGTACCCTGACCGTGGGTGAAGTTATTCTTTCGACCCAGGAAGAGAATCATTATTTGTTTATCCTGATGAAGGGGCGGCTGGTGATCCAGCTGAGCTCGCACGAAGATATCCCGCTGGCGACCGTTGAGCCGGGTGAATGTGTGGGTGAGATGTCGATTATCGATAGCCGGGTCCCCTCCGCACAGGTGAGTGCCTCAGAAGAGACATCGGTACTGGTTATCGAACAGGATACCCTGTGGAGGATGGTCAGCGTATCTCATGAGATCGCGCGAAACCTGCTGTACATTATGTCTGAACGCGTGCGCTACAGTAATCTGGTAATCGCAGATAGCCTGGAGATGCAACGCAAGTATCAGCGTTATGCGTCAACTGATGCATTAACCGGCTTGCACAATCGTGGCTGGTTAGACGATGCTTTCGATCGTGAGATAAAACGCAGCGAGCGTGACCAGTTGCCACTGGCATTGATCATGATCGATGTTGATGACTTCAAAAATTATAACGATGAATATGGGCATCTGGCCGGTGATCAGGTGCTTAAAATGGTCGCGGGATCGATTCGGGCACCGTTGCGCCCCAACGACCTGGTCGCGCGTTTTGGTGGAGAGGAGTTCGCCGTATTGCTGCCAGAGACAACGGTAGCGAATGCCAGGATCATCGCTGAACGATTACGTAAACATGTTAATGAAGCGGACCCGGGTGAACTGGCCGGTAAGGCGTTGCCAAAAGTGACGGTGTCTCTGGGTATTGCCGGTCGTCAGCCGGGTTATTCACTCGATATGATGATCGCTGCTGCAGATGTCGCAATGTATCATGCCAAGCGCAGCGGCAAGAACCGTGTAGAAACTGCTGCCGATGTCGCTGTCGATAAATAGCCGTTTGTTCAGATTATATATTTTGTCGTCAGATGAAAGCCGATAGCGAGCCTCGTCCTGTCATCGGTGTGGGCGTGCTTGTCTGGCGAGAAAAACAGTTACTATTAGGCAGGCGGTTGTTAAAAGGTCAGGACTTTTGCTGGCAGTTCCCCGGTGGTCATCTGGAGATGGGGGAGTCGGTTATCGAATGTGCGCGACGTGAAGTACGCGAAGAGACAGGGCTAAGTGTAAAAGCTATACGGCACCTCGGTTTTACCGACCGGCCTTTTATTGTCGCTGGTCGTCAATATGTCACCTTGCTCATCTCCTGTGAGTATGGATCGGGAGAGGTGAAAAATCTTGAACCGGGCAAGTGTGCTGGCTGGCAATGGTTCGATTACAGACAGTTACCGACACCGTTATTTGAGCCCATCCCTGTTTTTCTTGATGAGTTATCCGGTATGAGATCTTCTCCCACCGGACCGGCTATCTCAGTGCCGGGTGATCTATATGCGAAACATGAGGCTTCGACGATAATGACGGATACTCCATCAGGCGGGCGTAAATAAAGTCAGTCAGCCCAACCTCGATATTCTCACTGGCGACCAGGAAGTTACGCCTGATACTCACCAGGTCATCCTGGTTGCAGGCACCGGTTAACAGGGGTGTTGTCTGGTAACGGTAGAGATATTGAAAAGGGCGAGTTTCACCTGAATTGACCCGGTACAGATGGAAGCCTCGCTGGAGGTCCCAGCTGATGGCCTGTTTCTCGCCGTGTATATTGAAACTCAATTGAAAACCGACGGGCATTTTCCGGCGAAACCAGACAAATAGATCCATGTCACGACTGGTAAACCAGCGTTTGACCAGGCTGCGATCGGATTGTCGTATATGTGATATTTCGTGCAACATGATAGTCCGTGCCTTCATAATAGAATTAATTTGATGTAAAAGTTTTACTGAACTGTTTTTTTATCTGCTTTGAGCTAATAATAAGTGGTGATACAGATAACTTCTGTGAACTGTCTCTAGTAAAAAGCGACACGTTTCCTAAAAGGTGTGAAATGGCTCAAAAATTCAAAACAGGCATGGCTGAACTGTGGGACAGTTCAAGCTTTTACGGTGAGAGTGCTGCCTGGCTTGAGACCATGTATGAGACCTACCTGAGTCAGCCGGATAAGCTGGAAAACGAATGGCGTGAATATTTTGATAATCTGGCCATTCCTGCGGATTCCGCTTCAGAGAATCCCGGTACGGCTAAAACAAACGGCCGGTCCAGTCCTGCTGTCAATGGCGCGACGAACCCCTACCATGAGATACCTCCTCAGAAAATGCACGCTTATTTTGTCGATTATGCGCGACAGAAGCACACCCGCGGTTTTGTCGCGCAGAGCGATTATGATCAGGAAAAAAAGCAGGTCCAGGTCCTGCAGCTGATCAATGCCTACCGTTTTCGTGGCCATCAGGTCGCGAACACGAATCCACTGAAAGCACGCCGTGAAGTAGATGTGGATGAGTTAAACCTGAAATACCATGGTCTGGATGAGGATGACTTTGACAGGATGTTCGAAACCGGTTCGCTGGCCGGCGCAGAATCACTTCCTCTCAAAAAAATATACCGGATCCTTCGTCAGACCTATTGTGGCACGGTAGGCACCGAATATATGCACATCCTGGAGACAGCGGAAAAACGCTGGTTGCAGCAACGCCTGGAGACCGCACGTGGCAATGCCGCTCTGAACGAAGTAGAAAAGATAAACATCCTGCAGCAGTTAACCGATGCAGAAGGGCTGGAGCGTTATCTGCATTCCAAATATGTGGGTCAGAAACGTTTTTCACTGGAAGGAGGGGAGTCGCTTATCCCTCTGCTCGATGAGCTGGTGCAATATGCGGGTGTGCATAAGGTGAAAGAGATCGTTATCGGTATGGCGCACCGCGGGCGATTGAACGTACTGGTCAATATTTTGGGCAAGACACCGAATGAGTTATTCAGTGAATTTGAAGGCACAAAAAAAGTCAATGAGCTAACCGGTGATGTCAAATACCACCTGGGTTTTGCTTCGGATATGGATTCACCGGGTGGACCGGTCCATCTCGCACTGGCTTTTAACCCGTCTCATCTGGAGATCGTGGCACCGGTGGTCGAAGGTTCTGTCCGTGCGCGACAGTGGCGGCGGGGCGACCGTGAAGGTAATGAAGTTATCCCGGTACAGATCCATGGTGATGCTGCTTTTTCCGGGCAGGGTGTGGTGATGGAAACATTACAGATGTCACAGTCACGCGGTTATCTCACGCACGGGACCATACACATCATCGTGAATAATCAGATCGGTTTTACTACCAGTGCGCAACAGGATGCACGCTCGACGTACTATTGCACCGATATCGCAAAGATGGTGGGAGCGCCCGTCTTTCATGTCAATGGTGATGATCCTGATGCTGTCGTCATGGTGACACGTATCGCACTGGAGTTTCGTAACCGGTTTAAAAAAGATGTGGTCATCGATATGGTGTGCTATCGCCGTCATGGTCACAACGAGGCGGATGAACCATCGGCGACACAGCCGATGATGTATAAAAAAATTCGAGCACTCGAGAGTACAAGGGCGATCTATGCCAAAAGGATCATCGAAGATAATGTTCTGACACAGCAACAGTGTGACACCATGGCGCACAGTGTCAGAGAGATCCTGGAATCGGGCGAATGTATCGTGCCGCACAAGTTACCGGAATCTGAAGCAGATCTATCGACACATGTCAGCTGGCTCCGGTATATAGAAGATTCGATATTAAAAGATGTCGATACCACGGTGCCACTGGAGATCATCCGTGAGGTCGCGAAAGGCATGAATCATGTGCCACCGGGGTTTCGGTTACAGGCGCGTGTCGAAAAGATCATCTCGGATCGAGACAAGATGACCGCTGGAGCATTATCGATAGACTGGGGTTATGCCGAGCTCATGGCCTATGGTACCTTGTTAGGTAATGGATATTCCATCCGTTTATCCGGGCAGGATAGCGGCAGGGGAACATTCTTTCATCGTCATGCAGTATTACACAATCAGGATGATGGCAGTTCATTTGTGCCACTGCGGGAACTGGGTAGCGAAAAAAATAATTTCCGGGTGTTTGATTCGCTGCTGTCAGAAGTCGCGGTACTGGGTTTTGAATATGGCTTCTCGACGACCGAGCCGGAGACGCTGGTATTATGGGAAGCGCAGTTCGGTGATTTTGCCAATGGTGCACAGGTCGTTATCGATCAGTTTATCTCTGCAGGAGAACACAAGTGGGGTCGGGCCAGTGGTCTGGTCATGTTGTTGCCTCATGGTTTTGAGGGTCAGGGTGCAGAACATTCTTCGGCGAGGCTGGAGCGGTATCTGCAGTTATGTTCAGTACATAACATGAATGTCTGTGTGCCGAGTACACCCGCACAGATGTTCCATCTGCTGAGACGGCAGATGGTGCGGAACTGCCGAAAACCCCTGATCATAATGACACCTAAGAGTTTGTTGCGCCATAAATTATGTGTGAGCACGCTGGAAGATCTAACGCATGGCAAGTTTAACTGGGTGCTTCCTGAAGTCGATGATCTGCCGCCCGGAGATATAAAACGGGTGGTCATCTGTAGCGGTAAGATCTACTACGAGTTACTGGAGGCGCGCAGGTTAAACAGGATCAACGATATTGCGATATTGCGCATCGAGCAGATCTATCCTTTTCCGGGTGAGCAACTCGATGAGCTATTGTCGCAGTATGAAAATACCGATGAACTGATCTGGTGCCAGGAAGAACCAAAGAATCAGGGCGGCTGGGATTTCAGTAAATTGCGGATACCTGCATTCATCAACGAACGCTGGCAGCTGGGGTATGCAGGAAGAGAACCCTCATCTGCACCTGCTGTAGGTTCAGCAAAACTGCATGCCATCGAACAGACAAAAGTTATTAATACCGCCCTGGATATAACGGAAGAATAATTATGAGCATAGAGATAAAAGTTCCCGAACTTCCTGAATCAGTCGCCGATGCGATCATCGCTAACTGGTATAAAAAGGTGGGCGACACCATCGATGTAGATGAAGTTCTGGTCGATCTGGAGACCGATAAAGTCATCCTCGAAGTCCCTGCGATAAAGCAGGGTGTAGTAAAGAAAATCTTATCTCCTGTGGGTGATACGGTGACGGCGGGCCAATTGCTGGCGGTTATCGATACATCGGTACAGCCGGTCGCTA